>JANWHX010000238.1 GCA_025450235.1 Chitinophagaceae bacterium
GGCACTTTGGGACAGCCGTAGTTTTTGTTTTTTCCGCTGAAAGCGCCGGTGCTGTTTATGCCGCCACCTATTCTATAGGTGAGATGGAGACCGAAGAAATAATACCAGTCGTTATATTTTGCATTGCCGCGCATATAGCCTTTTGATGGATAGGTTGGACTGCCGCCGGGCACTTCATCACCCCGGTAAGAAAGGTCCACTGCCAATTGACCTTTCGCCGCAAGCAGGTCGTTGGGATCAACATAAGCTGTGCTGACGTCGTCGAGGCGATCGTTAAATAACTTTCGTAAACCCAATTCAAGACCAACATGCCAGTTGTCGGTAATGGCAAACTTAAATCCGCCGCCAATCGGGACAGCCAATTGAGTTAAACTATATGGTTTGCGATCCGGATATCCGGGTAGCCCCTCTCCTTCTGTACTCAGGGGTTTCAGGTATACTTTATTGTTTCCGTTGTAAGTGTAAGGGTTAAAATGATAGACGGCCAGGCCGGCAAACACATAAGGTGAATAGCGTCGTTCATTTAGATTATTGAGGTAATATTCACCCATAAGACTGAGTTCTGAAATAGAAGTTTCAAAGCTGAGGTTGCGAACAAGAAGATCCGGCTTCTCGCTATACCGGTCGGCACCACCAACTACTGAATAAGTGAATCCGCCGCGGAGCATGATATGATCCTTCAACTCATAATTGACTGTAACGCCGATGGCTCCATTGGTAAGTTTTTTCGGAAAATACTTATCAACTAGGTCGCCGTTATATGCAGAGAGACCTCCGAATACTCCGACATGCATTCGTTGTGAGGAAACTGATGACATAATAAACATAAAGAAAACAACAGCAGCGGTGCATTTCATAGTTCACTATTTCTAAGAATATGCTAGTGTAGCAAATTTGAGGCCGATAAGAGCCAGCAAATAACTAAAATAGTGGAGAGTGTCGCAGATTGAATTGCCCGCAAAGACCGTTGCGAGAGAATCATTTCAAAGTGAGATACTAACGAATAGCGAGGACAGGTGAGCGATCAGAACTATAGTACCGTTTTTGGGCAACGCTGACTGTACGACTTATCTTTTGATCCAATTCCTGCAAATAGGTTCCCAATCGAATTTAACTTTATTTCGATATTCAGCCCCGCGAAATAATACCAGTCCATTTCATTGGGCGTGCCTCTTTGTTCTCCGTGAGCGGGATAAGATGAATACGAGTTAGGACCCGGTACACCACGATAGGCCAGTTCAACTGCTTTCGGTCCTTTGGCATTTAATAAAGTTTGATAGTCTACGTAAAACGAGCTGACATCATCCAGATGATCAGTAAAAGTTTTTCGTTGGCTGAATTCGAAACCGATATTGATATTATTATTGATGGCATATTTAACGCCGATGCCAAAGGGAAGTGCGAATTGATTAAGATTGTAAGGCTTCTGCGTCGGAAATGCCGCCAGTCCTTCTCCCTCAGTGCTCAAAGGTTTTAAATAAATCTTTTGACCGGCATCATCATATGTCCAGGGATTAAAGTGGAAAATAGCAACGCCTCCGAAGAGATAAGCCGTAAATCTTGTTTTATTTATATTAAGCAGATTGACCTCGAGGCCAGCATGCGCTTCTTTAAGGCTGGTATAAAAACTAAGATTGCGCGCCTTGAGGTAACTGCGATTATATCTGTCAGCAGCTTCCAGATGGCCATAGTTTATGCCTGCCCGTACCGTAAACCATCGATTCAGGGGTTTGCGGAAGGTGACACCAACGCAAAATTTCGACCGTCCCAGGGTGAAACTATTAGGATTGAGGTCGCCCTGGTAGTTGATGAGGCCTGTAAAAAGGGAGATGGTGGGTTGTTTTGAAAATTCTTCGTCCTGGGCGCTGACAGGAAGTTGAATATAAAGCAATAGCAGTAAGCTAATGGTTTTCAGGCACCGCATGGGGTATGGATTTAACCAGTAACGTTTCGGGACAATTAAATCGTATTGTCGCCGAAAACATTTATTAAATAACAATATGACGCTATGCATTGACATTACTTCTGAAATAATCCTGTAAAGTTGATCCCGAGCCCGGGACCATCACCATACATGATTTTTCCATAGTCATATTGAATTCCGGTCGCGACGTCTTCCTGGAGTAATAATGGACCGTCCATGTCCACGTAGTTTATAAAGGGTAGTAAATGGGCAATAGCTGCTGATCCCACAGTTGATTCATTCATGCAGCCGATCATTACGGTAAGGTCAAGATCCCTTGCTTTTTGTATCATTCTGCGAGCCGGGGTAATACCGCTGCACTTGGTTAATTTGATATTGATGCCGTGGAAGTGATCTTTACATTTATCCACATCGCTTTCAAAGACACAGGATTCGTCTGCTATTAAAGGTAATGAAGATTTTTTAAATAAAATAGCCATTCCGTTCCAGTCATCTTTTGCCAAAGGTTGCTCGACAAATTCAACTCCGAGATCATTCAATTGAGGGATGAGCTTCAATGCAGTGTCAACATCCCAGGCTGCATTGGCATCAACTCTTAATATGCTGTCTGTATTTTCCCTGAATGCTTTGACAATGGCAATGTCATCTGCCGTGCCCACTTTTATCTTATAAATCGGCCAGGGTTTTTCTTTTAATTTGGCGATCATTTTATCAATGCTGTCAATCCCGATGGTATAATCAGTGACAGGGTTTTTGGAAATCTCACCCTTCCAGATCTCATAAAGTTTTTTGTTCTTCATTTTACCGTACAGATCCCAGGCGGCGATATCCAATGCACAAACCAGGAAATTGTTTTTCGGCAATAAATGATGGAGGTAGTGCCAGTACCGCTCAGGATCGGTGAATGAAAATTTTTCGATAAATGTTTTTTTACTTTCCAGGTCTTCGATCATTTTATCAACCGGGATATTGTAGTAAGCAATAGCAGGAGCTTCACCATACCCTTTGATGCCAAAATGTTCCAACTCAACTACCAGGGTGGGTTGATGAGTCTTTGTTCCTTTTGAGATAGTGAAAGGATGGTGGAATTTGAGGTTATATGAAAAGTATGACACTTTCAAGGCAAGAGTTTAATTGAAAGTCTTCACGAGGCAATTAAAAAACGTGTTGAAGCAATACGGAAATATTCACTGGAGGTTTTTTTACTTTTTACTTTTGATTTTTTACTTCTCTTCATTATCGGTTGCTGTTCTCTACATATTCACCCAATTCTTTATTAAATTCTTTTTCCCTGATCAGGTCTTCCAATGAAATATGCATACGATACTGCCAGTAGTGTTTGGCAATCGCCGGGTTATTGATCCTTTCTTCATGCGGATTCTCACGACGAAGTGATTCACTCATTCCGAGGACATCCTGCATCATGAAAATGCTCCACATGGCAGGTGAATATAAATGTTGCAATACAATGGCCCTGTTGACCCATGATTCGCAGAAATACGGCGCATCACCCCATTGACCCAATGCGTGATTATAAAAACGCTGTGTTCTTTCGCGGTTCTCTTCCCACCACCCGCGAATAGTACTCATATCGTGGGTTGAGGGGGTGATGACCGACAAATACGGTGCATCATTGGGATGAAAGAATTCTTTATTAATATCCTTCGGCATTCGCTGGATCTCGAGGCTAAGAATGCCCAGTTGTTTCATTACTTCAGGTACGCAATGAGGTACCATGCCCAGATCTTCACCGCAGACAAGCATATTGGTTGCATTCTTAAGGTGCGGCAATTTATGCATAGCTTCTTTTTTCCAAAAATCATCCTGGCGCCTGAAAAAGTAGTTTACATAAAGGTCTTTTAGTTTATGTTGCAAATGCGGAATAAGGTATTTGAATGAAGTTGTTTTTTCCATGGAGATACGGAAGTGAAACTCCTGCCCTCTTGAGCCCTCCTGTTCAAAAAATATCACGTTCGAAATGAGATCATACAAGCCTTGCTTCAGTTTTTCATTGCAGCTTGATTCCGGCAGTGTACTGAAGTAGGCTTCTACCTGTCTTTGTGTAGAAAACTCAGGTAACAAGTCATAACCCGAAAATTTATTGGGAGAAAGGAATTGCGATCGCACGGTTTCCGCATATTCATTTCCCAAAACTTCTGTCAATACTGTATCGGTGATGAATGGTTTGCAAAAACGCTGATCATCAAACCAGATACCATTTTCACCAAACTCCACAAAATGGATCGGCAAACAAGGAACAAATCTCCCCATGATTCCCTGCACCGCATGCGCCGGAATGGTCCAGATACGGAAGAAGCCAAGTATATGATCTATGCGGAATGCATCGAAGTAATTGCTCATTTGTTCGAACCGTTGTTTCCACCAGCCAAATCCATCTTCCTGCATCTGCTTCCAATTGTAGGTCGGGAATTCCCAGTTCTGCCCTACAGCTGTAAAGTCATCCGGTGGCGCTCCGGCCTGCTCATTCATATTATATAGCCCGGGAGCCACCCAGGCGTCACAACCGTGACGATAAATTCCGATAGGAATATCTCCTTTCAGAACAATTCCCTTTTTATGAGCGTAATCTGCCGCATCTTTTAATTGAAGATGCAAATGGAATTGAACGAAACAATAATACCTTACTGCTTTTTGGACCGATGATTTGGTGGAAAATAACCGGTCTATTTCTTCCTTGTCATAATATGCATTCGTTTTCCATTGTTCAAAATGCGATGAACCATATTTATCCCTGAAAAAACTAAATGCCGCATAAGGTTGCAACCAATGTTTGTTCCCTTCGAAGAATTCAGCATAATCTTCTGAATCAAAACAGTCTTTGCCCATTTCCTCGTAAAGTTCTTTCAACATGGCAATCTTAAAGCTCATCACCTCCTCATAATCCACGGCAGGAAGGGCATTCAACTGTTTCTGTTTCTTTTTTAATGCACTCACTTTGTCCGCATGCTTTTTACCGGCTACTTTAGAAAGATTAATATACAGTGGATGCAGGGCGAAAGCGGAGATGGCCGCATAGGGATATGAATCCAGCCAGCTATGTGTGGCAATCGTATCATTGATCGGTAAGATCTGGATCAGGCTCAGGCTTGTTTCCTTTGCCCAGTCGACCAATAATTTTATATCTGTAAATTCCCCGACACCGAAGCTGGTTTTAGTCCGAAGGCTAAAAACCGGTATGGCTACTCCCGCGCCTTTCCAGGCATCATTGGGAAGGTGAACAAAACCATCATTTAAAACGGTTACTTTATTTTTTTCCGCATCATCATGTATCAACCGGTTATCGCCTTTTTCATAAAGGACAAAACTGTTCTCTTTCGTGTTATATACTCCGTATTTATAGGCAACAGGAAGTCCATTTCCCGTCATATCTATTTTGACCGACCACCAGTCGCCATCTTTGCTTAGTAAGACCGGATCGGCTTCGTTCCAATGGCGCAATACATCATTGCCTCCGAGGAGACACACCACTTCATTTTTTCTCAGCAATGGAGCTTTTAGCTTGAAAATATGAGTGAAATTTTTAGAAGGCTTTGCTTTTAGTTTGGTACCGGGATATTTAAGCAATACCCTGGTAAATGGCGCGGTAAAAAAAGAATTCTCGTATTCGCCGGCGTGATTCCATGTATCAATTGCCGTTATTTCATTAAGATCTTTGCGGAACTGTTCGATGATCCGGTCATGACCCCATTCAACAACCAGATCCCCTTCTTTTGTCCTCAAAAAGTATTTATAATGAAAACCGTTCTTGGGCAAGCTTTTTTTATCTACTTCAATGGTCGTTGTCCAGAATTCACTATCGAGGTATTCCATTGGCAAGGCTCTGGCCAGATCATCGTTTCCCAGCTCATCGGTATTGCCAGTTAGCCATAAACTTTGCCCGAATTCTGTATGAAATCGAAGATAAAACTGAAGCTTCATCACAATCGTTGGTTCTGTTAACGGTCACTTTAAACGTCGTGTCCAAAATACACATCTACGAAGATAGAAGAAAAATGTAAGGTTCGTATTTTTATTTGATAAATAAATCTTTAAAGACAAAAGTCGATGACGTCAAGTTATAAAAACTGGAAACAGCTCTTTGTTTTTTGTGTTGGTCTCGCCATGGGCACTGCGTTTTGTATGAAATGGATGGAAAGTGATTTTTGGGTGAAGGGAGAAAAGTTTACGATGCTGGGGCTAGAGCTTTCTTACCCGAGAGAAAAAGTAATTTCAATTCTTTCAAACCTGGATGATCGTGTCAGGACTGTGCTGAGTTATCATCTTCATTTTGATTTTGCATTTATGGCCGGAATATTCCCGGGTATATCTGCCTTGTGTATGATGGCAAGGGAAAAAGTTTATTCGTCCCGGTTAAAAAAAATCCTTTTTATAATGGCCGCTATTCAGCTGCTGGCATGGGCCGGGGACATTACTGAAAACTTATACCTCATTAAATGGCTGGAGCACCCGGTAATCGGAAATGAATTCGGGTTATATCATACTATCGTTTCTGCAAAATGGATCATAGCATTGAGCGGTTTCTTATTTTCTTCCTTTTTGTTCCTGTCGCATATCAAAACAAAAAACAAATGAAACTCATTTCTTAATTCGGGCGAGCCGGCTTATTTTTGCAGAAATCTTTATGTAATGGAGCAAAAAAGAAAATACAAAGGACTCTATTGGCTTATATTTCTGATTTCTACCGCATTTTTGGTTTTTGCTATTATTGATCATCGTACCTGGCTGACACTTACACTCCCTGCCGTAACCACGTCGTTTGTAAAGGCCCTTGATATAGTCTAATTCTTAAAGCGATTATATAAGGAAACCGGTCCTGTCTGAGATGGGATCGGTTTTATTTTTGGCAGAACTTCTGAAAATCAAAAAGTAAAAAAAGCCGCCCTGTAAAACAGAACGGCTTCAGCGAATTGTGGAAAGAAAGTGATTACCTTCTTTTCATCAGATCGGTGGCGGATTTGAAAGTCCGTCGGATACTCCACATATCCAGGTGCCCAAACGATTTTTCTTTTGGTTTTGGCAGTTGAATTACACTTGCCACTGTTTCTTTTACTTCTGCCACTAGTTTTTGCAGTTCTTCTGCATCCATCTGGACAATAGATGGCATCACATCATTCATCATGATATATTTCCTTTTTTAAATTGTTACGTAATAAATGTTTTGAGCTATCGGAAGAAAACCTGGAATCGTTAGAAACTTAGGCAGCAAGTTGAATCATCCTTCTTGTAAGTACTATACAAAGCTCAAATTGAAGTGCAAATATACAACCGCGATAGTTAATAACAAAGCAATGATTGTATCAATTGTTGTTTATTAACGGTGAATGGTAGATTTCCTATGATAAGATGTGAAGTTTGCTGAAAGATTGAAGACAACAATGAAGATTGAACCTCATAGATTGAATTTTGTTTTAATAATAAGACAGAAGTGAACCAACGTTAGTCAAGCTATTTCTATTCGTTAATATTACCCTAAAAGGCCACATTTCAGAATCATTGCAAATTGATAAAAATTTTATCCTGCTTTTACGAGGTTCAATGGCAGACCGGTGACCCAACTTCCATCCACATACAATTCAAAAGAATAACGGCCTTCTTTTTCAAACTTCAATTGATTGAGGTTACCGACAATGTTAATGGCAGCATATTGACTGTTTGCAGCAATACCGACATTGATATTACCTTCAATCGACGGAATGACCTCTTTACCTTTTGCATCAACAAGCCTTAATTTAAAATCATGAATCCCACTTTCTTTCTCCGAAAAACGCAGGCGGCAAGCAAGGGAGCAGGAAGGATGAACGACCGGGAATGTCTGTGAGCCGATCTGGTCAAAGGTGCCGACGATGGTCAATTTTCCCCCAGCATCCTGTGCAAAATCACAAAGCGTGAATATTTCTGTTTCCATGATTAAGTTTAGGCAAAGTAAGAATGGTTTGGGTTATAAATCAAAACTAGATGGACTTGAATACGGTTTTAATACATGAATCCAGGGTACGTTCTCAAGAAGGGCAATGCATCATTTTTGAAACTGACTCACTACCCTCTGCCACACTAACGACTGTTATAATTAAAAAAGCCATATCGGGCGATATGGCTTGGATAAGTCTGCTTGCTATATTGATTTAACTGTTTTTAACGTCCATTCCACACAGATACAGTTCCTAAAGAAACTTTCTTTTCGCCAGGCAAATGAATGATAGAAGCCACAATCGCTTTTACCTCTGAAATTATCTTTTTCAGCTCTTCTTTGTCTGTCTGTATGTTTGAATTTTCAACTTGTTTCATCACTTCCTCCTTTTTCTTTTAATCTGAGACAAACTTACTGCTGTAAAGGTTACAGGTCAATGCTAGAATAAATGAACACCACTTTTCCTCCGGTGAATTGCGTTTTTCAGGTGGCGAGATGCTGAGCTGTCCCGGCACGCCAATGAAAAAGGAGCCTGCATTATGCGGCTCCTTTAGCAATAAATACATTTTCCTGCTCTTACATGGACGGTTTCGTGGGAGTTGAACTGGCACTCATATCCCGAACACATTCATATTTTCCATCACGTTTTTTGAAATATGACATATAATGTCCCTTGTCTGCAACTGCCCCTGATGGGGTATTCATTGTCCATGAGCCAATTTCCACTACCATGTCTCCGTCTGCAAACAGATCGACAACCTTATAAACATTGGTATTGCCTGTCGTGTCTTTTGCCATTCGTTGCGCAATTCTCTCTTTGATCGCTGCCTTTCCCGATATCGGCTCTTCATTCCGGCCGTAACTGACAGCATCATCGCTATAGTAGACGGCTACCGCGGCAGCGTCTTTGGCTTTCTCTGCAGCAGCAAAAGCGTCTTCCATTGCCTGTATTTCTGGTTTTAGTTTGTCGAGGTCAACGGAAGCGGAGGCCGTTTTGTCATTCGAACAGGCGGAAAAAAGTAATGCGGAAATTCCTAAAAGGAGGAACAACCTGATTGTGCTTGGCATAAAAAATTGATTTTGGTGAATTAGGAGATGCTGGAAAGGTAATGATTATTTATTGGGACATACTATGTTTTGCCTGTAACCAATGTAAACCCGGGATCGACAGTGAGCAGTCTGCAGTCGGCAGTCGACAGTTGGCAGGCAGAAAAAATCCCTTCCATAATACGATTTCATTTTCCCAGCATAGGAAATAGCCTCTTTATCTCTTCATCATTTGGTTGCGCGCCATACTCGCATATTTCAAACGCTTCCGCATTTTTAATTCCCTTCGCTTTTTCCTTTCCGTACCATTTTTCAAGAGCAGTTCTTACTTCATTTCTGATCGTTTGTTTCCTGGTTTCAGCCAGCCATTTCAAACGCTCAGTTTTATCTTTCGGTACTTTATCCGCATAATGCCCGATCCACGGCAACCACTCATACATCTGCGACACATGTGCATCCAATCCGGAGATCTTCTTATCAAAAACATTTGTGATATCAACTGCAACATCAGGCCGAAATGAATTGGGTCGCTGAAAACGATCCTGGAAATAGAGAAAGACAGGATTCTTTTGTAATGCGGGTGTTTCGGGTGCTATGTTCGGTACAGCCACCATATAAGCGGCATCTTGTACCAACACACCGGTATAGCGGTGGTCAGGATGATAATCATTGGGTCTTGGCGCAATGACCACATCAGCATTCCATTCCCGGATCTTCTTAATGATCTGCAGCCGCACTTCCAGGGTTGGCATCAGTTGCCCATCATGATTGTCCAGCACATCATATACGACACCCAGTCTTTTGCCTGCCTCTTGTGCTTCCGCGAATCTTCGTTTAGCTAATTCAACTCCACCAATTAGCTGATGACCCGCGTCGCCATTAGTCACCGATACAAATTTCACTGCGTACCCCATCTGCGCGAACACGGCTGCAGTCCCTCCGCCATCATCATCGCAATCGTCGGGATGTGCACCGATCATGATTATGCGGATCTTTTTATCATCCTGCGCCTGGATTGGCAGGTACATTACAAGAAACAAAAAAATAAGACAGATTCCTTTTGTGGTGACAGGTTTCATAAAGAAAATTTTTACCAGTAAACAATAAGTGTTAGTTTTTATGAAGGTAAATTTTATTTTCGCTATTGTTGAAGATAAGGGGGTTGTTGGATTGGATGTTGAGATATTGGA
>JANWHX010000239.1 GCA_025450235.1 Chitinophagaceae bacterium
AAATAACATGTTCGATCCAAAAAAAATATTGATCCTTGCGCCACATACGGATGATGGCGAATTAGGTTGTGGTGGAAGCATTTCGAAATTTATCGCTGAAGGAAAAGAGGTTTGGTACACCGCTTTTTCTCTTTGTTCAAAATCTTTGCCCGAAGGCTTGCCCCCCGATACGCTGGCCAAAGAGTGTAAAAAAGCTACGTCGGTCCTCGGTATCGCTGCGGACCATATCATACTGCTTGATTTTGAAGTGAGAGTTTTTCCGAAACACCGGCAGGAGATATTGGAAGAACTGGTTGCCTTAAATAAGAAAATAACACCTGATCTTGTATTTATCCCTGCAGTAGCAGATATTCACCAGGATCACGGCGTCATCCATATTGAAGCACTCAGAGCTTTTAAAAATAGTTCATTACTTGGTTATGAGCTTCCCTGGAACCATCCCCCGTTTACTTCGCCTTTTTTTATAAACCTTAGCGCCCGGGACATTGCTAAAAAAGCAGCAGCATTGAGACAATACCAATCGCAAGTTCATCGCAATTATATGCAGGAAGATTTTATTCAGTCATTGGCAAAGGTGAGAGGAGTACAGGCGAATTCGGAATATGCGGAAGCGTTCGAGGTCTATAGGATAATTTCCGACAATCACTGATTCCCGATCGAAAGTAAAAGGAGAGTTGTGTCGCTGCGGCTTTTTACTTTTTACTTTTGCCTTTTACCTGCTCACCATTTTATCCTCTCTCCAAACTTCCCCAGTCCAAAATATTTATTCAAGGTCATATTAAGTCCAAATTGGTTATATGCTGTGTTGTTTTGATAATTAGTTCTTGCATACCGCACCTGGAGTTTGTCCAGGATCAACGCGGCCCCCAATGAAAAACCATTTAATCCATTGGCGCCGCTGGCAATATTTAGTTCCTGCCGGCGGAGATGATTGTAGCCGGCCGTTATTTCTACCTTGTCGCCGAGATAGATGGTCGTAGCGATGACGATGTGACGAAAGAGCTTGTCAAATGTAAATTTCGCGTCACTTTCATTCGGAAAACCGTTCTCATTGTTGAACGCTGTGTCATTATAGCTGATATTAAAGTACTGGAGATGGTGTGCCGTGAATGAAAACGCAAAGGGTGCTTGAGCTAATCTCTTTGTCACACCAATCTCCAAATCAAAAGGCAGGTCACCTGCATCAGTACCATCATATTTTTTTATTTGGAATCCCATGTTCTTTACCAGCAGCGAAGCAGAAAACAGTTTTGCCGAATCATGATATAAAACGCCCGCGTCAACGGCCAGTCCGTTTGAATAGTACCGGCCATAATCTGAATTGATAAATTTAAGTGTTGCGCCGTAGTTCCATTTTTCTAAATAACTCCTGGATGCCGACACCTGCATAACCCAGTCGATGGGACGAAATTTTCCCAATAGATTTCCGGCCGCATCGGTTTCCTGCGTACTCCCGTAGTTGAAAAAATTCAATCCCCATAGAAAGTTTGTATTTAATTTCTGGTGATGATAACCCAGGGATAAGTGATAAGCAGTGATCCCTGAATAGAAACCGTTGAACACCGCATTCATTTGCGAATGCATTTGCGGTTTTAATAAAGCAGGGTTATTGAATGCAAGACCCAGATCATTTGAAACCTGGGAAATATTGATGCCGCCTAAAGCGGAAAGCTGTGGAGTATTGGGTAGCTTAAGAAAATTGAAGACGGTATTGCCACCAAGGGTCTGTGCTGAAAGTTGAATGGAAAGAATCGAAAGGATTATAAAAACCCGTACCCGCATGACACAATTTCAAATTTTAAATTCAAAATTTGAAATTTTAGTAGTGGGTTAGTTTGAATTAGCCACGGATGCGCGGATTATGGTCGCAATCTGAAACTCCGTGCATCCGGCCTGAATGACTCAGTCGGGCAAATGTGGTTTGTGTTTAAGAAATTTTTCAAATTTGCCACTACCGAAATTAAACCAACGCCAGCTCCAGCACCTGGTTCATTGTCTTCACAAAATGAAACTTTATTCCTTTAATGAACTCCGACTCTATCTCCTGCACATCTTTCTCATTTTGCCAGCAAAGAATGATCTCTTTCAATCCAGCCCTTTTTGCTGCCAACACTTTTTCCTTAATACCGCCGACAGGCAATACCTGTCCGCGCAGGGTGATCTCACCCGTCATGGCCAGGAATGGTTTTATCTTCCTTCCGGTTAATGCGGACGCAATAGCCGACATCATCGTAATCCCCGCACTGGGACCATCCTTAGGAACGGCACCTTCGGGGACGTGAATGTGAATGTTCTTCTTTTCAAACAATGTTGAATCGAGAGAATATTTATTGGCATTGGATTGGAGGTAAGTCAAGGCCGTGCTGGCGCTTTCTTTCATTACATTGCCCAGGTTACCGGTAAGTTTTAATTCACCTTTGCCATCGCTAAGGCTGGTTTCAATAAAAAGAATATCGCCACCGACATAGGTCCATGCAAGACCAACAGCGACGCCGGCCATATTAGCCGTTTTGTATATTTCGTTAC
Source organism: Chitinophagaceae bacterium (assembly GCA_025450235.1). Taxonomy (GTDB): domain Bacteria; phylum Bacteroidota; class Bacteroidia; order Chitinophagales; family Chitinophagaceae; genus VBAT01. The sequence goes on from JANWHX010000239.1 coordinate 2,527, forward strand.
TGTATTTTGACTTGCCTAATATTTTTTCAACATCATCAGCTGTGAGAGTAGATTTTATTTTCCCTTTTAGGGCCAATTGCTTAGCCTCGTATCGCATAATAGATGCCAATTGGCGATCTAATTCACGAACACCGCTTTCTCTCGTATAATCCTGGATAATTTTTTCCAATACCTTATCGCTGAACTTAAGTTTAGTATTCTTCAGTCCGTGAAGATCCTTTTGTTTAGGTACCAAATGCCGTTGTGCTATTTCTATTTTTTCTTCCACTGCATACCCGCTCAGGTCAATGATCTCGAGCCGGTCGCGCAATGCTGATTGAATATTCTGCACGTTGTTGGCCGTAGCGATGAATAGTACCTTGCTCAGATCATACTCGGTTTCCAGGTAATTATCATAAAATGTATGGTTCTGTTCCGGATCGAGCACTTCCAGTAATGCGCTGCTCGGATCGCCCCGAAAATCACTCCCTATCTTATCAATCTCATCCAGTATCATTACGGGATTGGATGACTTTACTTTTCGAATTGACTGCAGAATTCGGCCTGGCATGGCGCCAATATATGTTTTGCGATGACCACGGATCTCACTTTCATCATGCAAGCCACCAAAACTCTGGCGGATATATTTTCTGCCGATCGCATTGGCAATACTTCGTCCAAGAGATGTTTTACCGATACCCGGAGGTCCGACAAAACAAAGGATCGGGCTTTTCATATCACCCTTTAATTTCAGCACGGCGAGATACTCTAATATTCTTTCTTTGATTTTTTGCATACCATAATGATCATTGTCCAGCGTCCGTTTTGCTTTCTTCAGATCATAATGATCTTCGGTATATTCTTCCCAGGGAAGGTCGAGCATCAGGTCAAGATGATTGTACACCACGGAATAATCTGGAGTGCTGGGATGCATTCGCTCCAGTTTTTCAATACCTTTCTTGAACAGCTCTTTTGCAGTAGAGGGCCATTTTTTTAATTCGCCTTTTTTGAGCATCTCTTTTACTTCCTGCACATTTGATTCCCCGCCTAACTCTTCCTTGATACTCTTTAATTGCTGTTGCAGAAAATATTCCCGTTGCTGTTTATCGAGTTCTGTTCTTGTCTTATTTGTTACCTTATTTTTTAATTCAGCAAACTGCAATTCCTTTTGCAATAGCTGCATCAGCAGATCAGCTCTTTGACGGATATGATTTAATTCCAGCAATCGCTGCTTCTCTTTTAATTCAGTATTGAGATTGCTGGATACAAAATGAATAAGAAAGGAGGGGTTTTCTATATTGCGTAATATGATGGAAGCCTCGGCAGGTATATTGGGCGAAAGCTGGATGATCTCAGTAGCAAGATCCTTTATATTCGACACATATGCATCAAAATCCGGGTCCTTTGGAGATTCTTCTTCCTCGATCCGGTGGATCTTTGCTTTGAAATAAGGATCCTCACCAACAATTGAATCGATAAAAAAACGGCTTTTACCCTGTATAATTATTGTTGTGCCCCCATCGGGCATCTTTATTTGCTTAACGATCTTGGCTATCGTTCCAATTTTTTCAAGGTCTTTGATACCGGGATCTTCTATGTTGCTGTCTTTTTGCGCTACCACCCCAATTAGCCTGTCAGATTTATAAGCATCATTGACTGCTTTAATACTTTTGTCACGCCCCACGGTAATAGGTAATACAACCCCGGGGAATAAAACAGTATTTCTAAGAGGAAGTAATGCTATTTCGGCAGGTATTTCGATACCATTGGTTTCCTCCTGGTCGCTATCATTCAAAGGGATAATCGGTAAAAAATCCATGTCATCTTCTGCACGTAACAATATTTTTTCTTTACTCATAAACTGGTCTTCGTTAGACAATCTGGCACCCCGCTTCGGCGGGACGCAAAAATACAAAGGAATGGACAGTCGTCAAGATTCATGCCGTGAGGATCAAAAATGACATTCATGCAGAATTTGGGTAGTGTCTCAGTTTGAAAATAGCCGGGAAGGCGGGAAGACGATAAGAAAAAATGATTTGAAAGTCAAAACTTACCGCCTTACCTTCTTACCGGCAAATGAGATGTTACCAGAATTTGCCGTATAAAGGCAAAAAAAATCCCTCCGGGTAAGAGGGATGATTATTCATTAGGTTAGATTCTATATTTATAGGGCTAATCCGAGTGATACCTGGAACCCCTGGCTTTTCCATTTGTCCTGTTCATCTATGTCATTGATATTATTTAACCCGACGACATATCTTCCGGTGATACGGATAGCGCTGAGTTTGACCTGCGCACCGCCCACCATAGAAAAGTCTCCTTTCTTAAATGCATCACCGCCGTTCTGTAAGAAGGTCCTGTCCTGGCTGACCAATATTCCAAACTGCGGACCTGCCTGTAACGTAAGGAAATTTCCAATCAACTTATAAGTCAATAACACGGGAATGGACAGATAAGAAAGTTTCACTGTACTTTGATCGGAACTAAAAACATCCTGGTAAATGTGCTTGTAATTACTGTCAACAGTTGTCGATACCTGGTTGAATAATACCTCGGGTTGCAACCCTAATTTATTTCCAAGTCCAATTTCTGCAAAACCACCGACATGATACCCATACCTGAACTGATCTTTGAAGGACTGACCATCGATTTTAATAATATTAGCTCCTCCTTTCATACCAATATGAAATTGAGCCATCATCACCTGTGAGAACAGAAGCGCTGCAAACAGCGAAAGGGACAGTTTTGTTTTCATAAATTTTAAAAATTTTATTCGTAAAAGCCTCAATGATAATGCCGGTCACCCGGACATCCTGTTAATTTCTATTAACGACATTATTATTTATGAATTGTAAAACAAAATTTGCAAGGTTATATTGCAGCAGGACTGTGAAGATTTTCCTAATCCCCCTGCTTGTTGCTGCCCGCATTACTATTAAAACATGAATCCTGTATTGACAGAAAATGCAACCATAAAATTGTCGCT
>JANWHX010000240.1 GCA_025450235.1 Chitinophagaceae bacterium
TCGCTGCCGTTTTTAACCAGGTCGGCAAACCGGCTGTCAGCATCGAGATTATCACCTCCTTCGAGTGTAAGAGCTTGTTGGCCGAATATCCGGAGACTATCGACGTCAAAGGCAAAATCTTCAGAGGATCTGTTGTTCTTCATTAACCCACCCGGCATACCCGGTATACTATTGCCAGGCATGTTCGCATTTGTAATCATGGCGAACTTCGATTTGTTCCACAGAATCACTGTTTTTTCATGTGGCACCATATAACTGAATTCACCGGCTTTCTTAATTTCTTTTGGTTCTTTTTTTGTCATTTCGGCAAGTATAAGTTCATAAGATGCCTGGCTTGTCAATGAACCTTCTACAACCATATAACTACCTTTCCCATGTTTCCTGATAAACATCACAAAATCTTCTTTGGTATCAATACCTGAATTGGAGGGATCATCCCATAGTTTTTGTGCCAGCGAGTCGGTAGATTCCGTGTGACTGCGCATCTCTTTAAACCAATTGGTTTGTTTGATCTCATTCCAGCTGAGCTTGGATGAGAGCGAAGCGCTGTTGATATGCACGACAACCGCGGCATCTTTTGGCACCATTAAACCTGATTTGCCACCCTTGTTTTTGCAGGAGACAAATAATAATACCGCCAGGGATAGAATAAGGAGTGATCTCTGTTTCATTTGGTTTGTTTTATCGTTTAGATTGTTTGATTTTATAAGAAAACGCAAAGCTACATAAACCCATGGTTTTAGATAAAGGAAAAACCGCTGAGTTTATCGGCCGGAATCGTCTGTTGTTCCCCTTTCCGGATATCCTTGATCACACAGGTTTTGTTTTCCAGTTCTTTACTGCCGATGATAATGACGTAGGGAATGTTTTTCTTCTCCGCATATTTGAACTGTTTATCAAATTTTACGGGCTCATGATATAATTCGCAACGTATGTTGTTATCTCTTAACTGCTGCATCAATTCAAAAGCCACTTCTGCTTCTTTGTCCCCAAGGTTAAAAAATAAAGCCTGCGTACCGGTATGCACTGCGTCGGGAAAGAGTTTTAATTCTTCCATTACATCGTAAATACGGTCAACACCAAAAGAAATGCCAACACCGGGAATATTTGGAACGCCGAACAGACCGGTAAGATCATCATACCTGCCGCCGCCGCCAATGCTTCCCATGGTAACATTTTTTGCTTTCACCTCAAAAATAGTTCCGGTATAATAATCCAGGCCCCGTGCAAGGGTAAAATCAATCGTAAGGTGAGAAGTGACGGGAGAATGAGATATAAGATACCCGAGCTCTTCAATTCCCTTTTTACCTGCTTCATTATTTCCAAAAAGGTTTTTTGCCTGTTGTATTTTTTCATCATTGCTTCCATTAATGCTGAGATATTTTTCGACAATATCAACCTGTTTGTCATTTAATCCTTTTTGAGACAACTCAGCTTTTACTTTTTGCAGACCCATCTTGTCCAATTTATCAATGGCGACAGTTATATCCCTCATTCTATCGGTACCACCGGATATTTCTGCCAGCGCAGTCAATAATTTCCGGTGATTGATCTTTATCTCAACAGGTACCTGCAGTTTTTCGAACACACTTGAATAAATATTTGCCAGCTCTGCCTCGTTCAACAAAGCATTACTACCCACTACATCGGCATCACATTGATAAAACTCCCGGTACCGGCCTTTTTGTGGTTTGTCTGCTCTCCATACAGGCTGGATCTGGAATCGCTTAAATGGAAACGTGAGCTGGCCGTGATTCATCGCAACGTACCTGGCGAAAGGAATGGTGAGATCATACTTCAACGCTCTTTCAGTAATGGCAGCTGTATTCTTTCCCTGTAATACTTTTTCAAAATCTTCTCTTACCTGCTTTTCTTTAGCCGGATTTTCAAGACCATTATTTAATATCTTAAAAATAAGTTTATCTCCCTCTTCCCCATATTTCCCCATCAACGTATCCATATTCTCCATCGCCGGAGTTTCCAGTGGTTCAAACCCATACACCTCAAAAACCGAACGGATAGTATTAAAAATATAATTCCGCTTGCGAACAACATCCGGCCCGAAATCTCGTGTGCCCTGTGGAATACTTACATTAATCTTTGCCATTAATAACAACTTTTAAATATATGGTCCTCACTAATGTTTCTCTTTACGTTCTTTGATCCTTTTCACAAGATCTAAAGTTTAGGGTTCTAAAGCCCCTCCTTTGGAGGGGTTTGGGGAGGCCGGCCTCCCTGCCCTCCAAGGGAGGGTTCTTAGGGTCTGAAATATTTTAGTTTCTCTTATTCATCCAGAAAATATAAAACATCGGGTTCTAAAGTCCCCCTTGGGGGATCTAGGGGGCTTCTCCTTCGGAGGGGTTTGGGGAGGCCGCATATCTCTCAACAATCGCATCACATACCTTCTCAAGCATTTGGTATACGTGATGGTAATCGGGTTCGTCACCATACCAGGGATCAGGCACATCCATGTCGCGTCCCGGATATAATTCATTCATCAACAGGTCAATTTTATCTCCGTCGAATTTATCCTTTGCAATATAACCGATGTCATTTATTACATCCGAGGCCAGCGCATAAATCTTATCATAGTTTTCAAAATCCTGCGGCACAAACCTTCTCGAACGTTGCTTGGAAATATCAATCCCGTTAAGTTTAGCTACTTTTTGTGACAACCGATGAGGAGGATCGCCGGTATGATAGCTATTGGTGCCGGCACTTTCTACACTCCAGTTTAATCCGGCTTTAAATGCCTTGTCCTGTAATATCCCTTCAGCTAAAGGACTGCGGCAGATATTCCCCAGACAGACCATCAAAATTTTCATGGACGCAAAAGTAAGTAAAAGGTAGAAGGCAGAATGCCGAATGCTGAATGCTGAGGGCTGAATGCTAAATGCGGAATGCTGAAAGCTGAAAGCGGAAGGCAGAAGGCAAGTCGCCTTATCTATGGATTTCCTTTCAATAGGCATCTCATTAGCCGGTAACAATTCTGAAGTCAGTCCAATAAAAAATCAATAATTTGCCTTCCTTGAAAATCGGTTTCATGCTGGAAGAATACGAAAAGAAAAAACAAAAGCAGGCATCATCCATGCGTTCCTGGATGGATTATGCCAGGGGCCTGTTGTTTACAGGGTTAGGAGTCATCTTGTTTTTTCATGATAAACTTAAGATTTCAATTAACGAAAGGATTCCATCGGGTGCAGTTAGGGCCCTTGGGGTGATTTTTGTACTATATGGCCTCTGGCGAATCTATCGCGGATATAAGAAAAACTATTTCCAATGAGACCAGCCTCCGGCAGTGTCTGTCTGATAATTTTCTTTTTTTTGACACTGTTACTGAACAGTTGTACAACCGATGATGAACGCAAAGACAAATTACCGGATACATACGACCGGGGCACTATTCATATTTGTGCAGATGAATCATTTAAGCCGATTATCGATGCACAGATAGCAGTATATGAATCAAGCTATCCCGGTACGAGGATAATGGTTGATTATAAACCCGAAGCAGAATGTTTACAAGATTTTGGAGTTGACAGCATTCGTGTCATTATTGCCACACGTGGATATACGCAAACTGAAGAGAATTTTATGGTCGATTCGATGAAAATAGGGCCTTCCCAATTGACCGTCGCCAGGGATGCTATCGCGGTTATTGTCAATCCACTGTCAGAAGATTCGCTCTTTACGATGCCAGAATTGAAAGAAATATTGAAAGGTAAATTTACCAAAAAATTAATCCCCGTATTTGATGGTGTAAAGGCAACCAGTACGGTACGTTTTATCGTCGATTCTGTGTTGCAGAGCGATTCACTATCGCCAAATACGGTAGCAGCCAGAACAAGCGAAGCAGTAATTGATTATGTCGCAAAAACCCCTGATGCTATAGGTTTTATAGGTGTAAGCTGGATTGGTAATAAAGAAGATACGTCGCAATTGAATTTTTTGCGAAAAGTTAAAGTTGCACGATTGGAAAGCACAGACAGGCCGGGAAAATTTGTTTTACCATTTCAGATCAATATTTCGACCAAAACATACCCGATGGTACGTGATTTGGTATATACACTAAAAGAAAATCACAAAGGATTGGGAAAAGGGTTCACAGATTTTTTGGCAGAAGACCGGGGACAGTTGATTTTCAAAAGGGCGTACCTGGCTCCTGCAATTCGCAGTTTTTATGTTAGGAAAGTGAGGCTTAGGGAATAAACAAAGTAGTTATATTTACAATGTAAAAGGAAAAATAATGAAGAAATTATCCATCACATTTTTAGCAGCTGTGTTATTAATGACCGGTTTGCGGGCACAAACCCTGGCAGACGGAATAAAAGACATGTATTCTGAACGCACAAAAACTGCCAAAATAGTTTTTGAAAAATTGTTAGCTGCTAATCCTAATAATATAGAAGCAACATACTGGTTGGGCCAAACGCATATCGTCATGAAAGATTTTGCCGGCGCAAGAGGTGTATATTCAAAGGGATTAATGGCCAGCGCGAATGCTCCGTTGCTTCTTGTCGGTATGGGACACGTGGAATTAAACGAGAAAAAGACGAGTGAGGCCACGCAGCATTTTGAACAAGCTATTACAATGAGCAGGGGTAAGAAAGGAGATGACCCTGCAATTCTTACTGCGGTTGGAAGGGCAATAGTACATACCTATACGGACAAGGAAAAAATAGGGGATATCAATTATGCTGTGCAAAAACTGGAGGCGGCTGCCTTACGCGACCCAAGTGCCCCCGAAATATTTATGTATCTCGGCATGGGCTATTTGAAAGCAAAACCCGGCGAGGGTGGAGGCAGAGCGTTTGAAAGTTATAATAAAGCTCTTGCCGCTAATCCAAATTTTGCTCCGGCGTTTTACCGTCTTGCCAAGTTATTTGAATCCCAAAAGAACTGGGAACTGTATGAAAAATATCTACAAGATGCGATCAGTAAGGATCCAAAGTTTGCGCCCGGTTACTATGAACTATCATATTATAACATGTTAAGAAAGGATCAGAATATGAGTGCTGCACAAACCTATGCGCAACAATTCAAACAAAATGCAGATCCCGACCCGCAAAACGCTTACCTGGAAGCCAGCATTAAATGGGCACAGGGAGCAATTGATATGAAAAAAGGTGATAAAGCAAGTGCGCAGGCCAATTTTGATGCCGCCATTACAATGGCAAAGGATATTATCAGTAAATCCGGGAATAACGCCAAGGGACGCGTCTATAAATTGATTGCAGATGCGATGGTGCAAAAAGGAGATACTGCAGGCGCCCAGTCTTATATCGATGAATATTTTGTCAAAGCAGAACCTGACGAAGTCACTGCGATGGATAAAGGATTGCAGGCAACTATTTATTCTGCTATCCCGGGACAGGAAGAGAAAGTATTCGCCCTGTATGTTGAAGGAATAAAGACCGATACCATAATCCAAAATAAAATTGATCTTGCAACGACGGGCGCTGCCTATTTTAAAGCAAAAGGTATGCGTGAAAAAGAAGGTGACCTGAAGGCGGCGCTAATTGATGCGAGGCCCAAGCCAAGCATCAACGACATATTTGATGCCACAAGGGCTTATTATTTTGGCCAGGCTTACGAAAAGTCATTAGCAATGGCGAATAAGCTGATAGAAAAATTCCCGGCCGAGATATACGGATACGATTGGGTAGTTAATAATTATAAAGTTTTAGATTCATCCAACGCGCAGAACAAGCTGGTTCCCGCCACTGTTGCCTTGTTCGAATTTGCGCAAAAGGATACGGCGAAGTACAAGAAACAGTACATGGCTGCAGCCGCTACACTTCTGAATTATTATGCAAACGAAGCGAAGGACAGAGACAAAGCCATTGAGTATATTACTAAAATGATCGAGGCGGACCCGGCTAACGAGAGTTTCCTAAATATCAAAAAGCAACTGGAGGCGCCACCACCAAAACAATCAACTAATCCACCAAAGAAGACTACAACACCGAAAACCGGTAATTCTTCTTCTATTAATAATAATAAGAAACCGGCAGTGAATGCGGTCGCTAAAGAATAGATGAGTTTTTCTTACTAAAAAAAATCCTCTGGCTTTAAAGCAAGAGGATTTTTTTATTACTGCATGAACATATTGTCAACACTATATTTTATCAGGTAATTTGCTGATGCTGTCTTACTTTTGCTTGCCCCGTCTGATGGAGGGGCTCATTGGCCAAAAACTATGATCTATTTACTCCAGGTTACTTCTGCAAATGATTCCAGCTCCTATCTGCCAGTTGCTATACAGGCGATCGTTGCCGTCGGGCTCATTATTTTGCTCACGATTGTTACACATTTACTGGGACCCAAAAGAAAAACTTCAGATAAACTCCAAATATTTGCCAGCGGGATCGAAAGCCATGGTGATGCGCGTCAGCCGATGGCTATCAAATATTTCCTCACTGCTATCTTATTTGTGTTGTTTGATGTTGAGGTGATTTTCTTTTATCCGTATGCGGTAAACTTTAGAGAACTGGGTTGGAGTGGCTTTTGGGCCGTTCTTATGTTTGTAGGATTCTTCCTTTGTGGCTTTATATATATTTTAAAAAAAGGGGCATTGAAATGGGAAGACTGAATCAGTCGTGCAGTTCGCAGTCGGCAGTTCACAGTCGATATTCGATTAAAGACTGATAATTATAGAAAGGGATGCTAAAATGGAAGAATAAGTCAATCGTGCAATCCGCAGGTGACTGACGATTGAAGACTGGCAATTGAAACCGAACTGATGAACGTCTTTAATTGTTCTAATTATTAAGGGGGCATCAATCTAAAAAGAAAAACATGGCACGTCCTGTATCATTTAATATAACTCATAAGAAACTGGAGAATGACATCAGTATGGCAGAAATGCCGGAAGGTCACCAGGGCGAAGGTTTTTTTTCAACCAAACTGAGCCAGGTAATTGGGCTGGCGAGAAAAAACTCTATCTGGCCCTTGCCATTTGCCACATCATGTTGCGGAATTGAGTTTATGGCGACAATGGGTTCTCACTACGACCTCGCGAGATTTGGATCAGAACGAGTAGGATTTTCTCCCCGTCAATGTGATCTACTGATGGTCATCGGAACGATCGCAAAAAAAATGGGACCGGTAGTGAAACAGGTGTATTTGCAAATGGCTGAACCAAGATGGGTTATAGCTGTGGGCGCCTGCGCCTGTAGCGGCGGAATATTCGATACATATAGTGTGCTACAGGGAATTGACCAGGTGGTTCCCGTTGATGTATATGTACCGGGATGCCCTCCAAGACCTGAAGCTATAATCGATGGAGTGATGCGAATACAGGATCTCGTAGGTAAAGAAAGCCTGAGAAGAAGGCATGGGCAGGAGTATAAGGTGTTGCTGGAAAGTTATGGGATACAATAATTTTTTTGAAATGCCTTTGACCAACGATATCATACAACAAAAACTAACAGAAAAATTCAGAGAGCAGATTACTGATTTTACCGAACCCTATGGTATGCTTACGTTTTCAGCGCCGAAAGAACTCAATCTGAAAGTGCTGAACTTTTTATTTGACTCGCTTGATCTTAAATTCCGTTTCCTTACAGATATCTGTGCAGTGCATTATCCTGAGCAAAAAGGAAAAGAATTAGCAGTGGTTTACCATATTCATAACCTGGAAGATAATGTTCGTATTCGTTTCAAAATATTTACTGATATTAATCAACCAGATGTTTATACGGCTACGGGTTTATATTCGGCAGCCAATTGGATGGAAAGAGAAGCCTATGATTTTTATGGCATCAACTTTATTGGTCATCCTAATCTGAAACGCATAATGAACGTGGATGAAATGGATTATTTCCCATTGAGAAAAGAATATCCATTGGAAGACCAGACAAGAACGGATAAAGATGATGAAATGTTTGGAAGGGGTGGCGCGAAGGGATTTGGTAATGAAAGAACTGATGACGGAACAATGATCGAAGCGGATAAGAACGCGGGAGAACAAATTATATAGGTATCTCTGAACAGGAGGCGAATTGATACGCTGGCTAGTCTTTCATCAGGGCAACTAAGTTGATGAGGATTACCAGCTGACAACATACATAAAACCAGAAGGCAGCAATGTCTGAGCAACATATAAAACTTCCTGAAGGAAGTATTGAAAAGACAACTACCACGTTAAACCTGGGACCTACACACCCGGCTACGCATGGCGTATTCCAAAATATACTGGAGCTGGATGGTGAACGAATCGTTTCGGCTGAACAAACCGTCGGTTATATTCATCGCGCATTTGAAAAAATTGCGGAGCGCCGGCCGCTTTACCAGATCACCCCTCTTACCGACAGGTTGAATTATTGTTCGTCTCCTATAAATAATATAGGTTGGCATCTCACCTGCGAAAAACTCCTGGGTGTGAAAACGCCGAAGCGCGTCGACTACCTCCGTATTATTATTATGGAGCTGGCCAGGATATCCGATCATCTTATTTGTAATTCGATTGTGGGCGTAGATGCAGGGGCATATACCGGCTTTTTATATGTGATGCAATACCGTGAATTGATCTATGAGATCTATGAAGAAATTTGCGGTTCAAGACTTACGACCAATATGGGAAGAATAGGAGGGTTTGAAAGAAATTTTAATGATATCGCTTTTCAAAAAATTGAAAAGTTTTTGAAAGAATATCCTGCCGTGCTGCAGGAGTTTGAAAACCTTTTTACGCGGAACCGCATTTTCATGGATCGTACGATCGATGTGGGCCCTATCAGTGCAGAAAGGGCGTTGAACTATGGATTTACGGGACCTAATCTTCGGGCTGCAGGAGTTGATTATGATGTAAGAGTCCATTCGCCATATAGCAGTTATGAAGAATTCCAGTTCGATGTGCCTGTTGGAACTACCGGCGATTGTTATGACCGCTACCTTGTTCGCAACCAGGAAATGTGGCAAAGCCTGGGTATTATTGAACAAGCTTTGCGCAAGGTCCTTGAATTTAAAGGTGCTGAGGCAGAAATATATCATGCGGATGTTCCTGAATATTATTTGCCCCCCAAGGAAGATGTGTACACAAAGATGGAAGCATTAATTTGGCATTTTAAGATAATCATGGGTGAGATCAATATGCCGGCGGGTGAAGTATACCAATCAGTAGAGGGAGGAAATGGCGAGTTGGGGTTTTATCTTATCAGTGATGGCGGAAGAGCGCCATACCGTTTGCATTTCCGTCGTCCCTGCTTTATTTATTACCAGGCATTTGAAGAGTTGACAAAAGGAGCGATGCTGAGCGATGCGATAATTGTGATGAGCAGCCTGAACCTGATTGCCGGAGAGATGGATGCATAAAGAATTTAATAGTAAAAAGTCAAAAGAATAAAACGCAGTTCGGTCAACAGGCACTTTTAATTTTGACACCAGAGACATGATACAATTTTCAGAAGAGAAGCTAAAAGAAGTGCAGCGTATCGTTTCCTTTTATCCCGAAGGAAAGCAGAAGAGCGCTGTGATCCCGGTTTTGCATTTAGCGCAAAAAGAATTTGGCGGCTGGCTGGATGTACCGGTGATGGATTATGTGGCTTCATTGCTTAAAATGTTGCCGATCGAAGTGTATGAAGTGGCTACGTTTTATAGCATGTATAACCTGAAACCGGTGGGCAGATATATGTTCGAAGTGTGCCAGACAGGTCCCTGCATGTTAAATGGCAGCGATGATATTGTTAAGCATGTTCACGACAAGCTGGGTATCAAACCCGGCGAAACAACAAACGACGGAATGTTTTCATTAAAGGTGGTTGAATGCCTGGGGGCCTGCGGGTATGCCCCCATGATGCAGATGGGAAAAAATTACCGCGAACATCTGACGAAGGAAAAAATAGACAAGATCATTGAAGATTGCAGGAAGGATGCCGCAAAGAATAATTAAATGCACCATAATGCTATATCGAAAACAAAATCTTTTTCTCATTGTAATGCTTGTTTCCTGTAGTCTCGCTATTGGCCAGTCGAAGGACGAGACAGAAATATTAGCAAATAGCCGCCGCCTGCATCAAGCAGTATTTGGAAAAAAAGATAGTGCTGCTCTTGGGCAATTATTTGCCAGGACCCTGACCTATGGTCATTCGAATGGCAGGATACAGAACAGGGAGGAAGCAATCGATGGTATTATTCATAACAAATCAACCTATACTGATACTTCGTTGAAATCTTATAATGTATTGATCACTGATGATGCGGCTGTCGTTAGATATGTTATGAGGGAAACAGAGACGAATGCTGAAGGGAAGGCGGTTCCGTTGCGACTGTCGATCATGCTGGTATGGGTTGAAGAAAAAGGTAAATGGAAATTATTCGGAAGACAGGCTGTAAGGTTGGCGGAATGAGGAAGAGTTTAGCCATATTATTCTTGCTGTCTTTTGTTTTTGCCGGTGCACAGACAGAAGAACAAAAACTGACTACGACTATTAAGGAGTTTCACCAGGCATTGGTCAATAAGAATACGGTTTCAATCAATCAGCAAACAGATAAGACACTGAGTTACGGACACAGTAATGGCTGGGTTGAAACGAAGGAAGATGTGATCAAGGACCTGGAGACAGGATTTATCGTTTATCATAGTTATAAAGAAGACAGCCTGAATATAACGATGAATGGTTCGATGGCCAACGCACGTTTTGTAGCGGATATAAGTGCGACACTGCGCGGAAATACGACAACTTTTCACTTAAAGGTGCTGGAAGTGTGGGTGAAGAAGGGTAAGAGATGGTTGTTGTTTGCAAGGCAGGCGGTTAAATAGTCGATAGTCGGGAGTCGATAGTCGGGAGTATCAAAAACCAGGATTGATTGTGACAAGCTGAAACAATTGGACGGCGGGGTGGAAAATAGAGTAGGTGACATAAAGTAAAGAAACAACAATAGAGGATAAGTCTTCTTAATGATATGGGAAGAAAACTATTACTGGACAAAGCGCATATTGAGAACATCAGGCTGTATGATGTATATCGGCGGGAAGGCGGCTATCGCAGCGTGGAGAAAGCATTGAAGACGATGACCCCTGATGCGGTGACTGACGAAGTAAAGAAAAGTGGCTTGCGGGGTCGCGGGGGCGCTGGTTTTCCAACCGGGATGAAATGGAGTTTTTTGGCTAAACCAGAGGGAGTGCCGAGATATTTGGTAGTAAATGCGGATGAATCAGAACCCGGGACTTTTAAGGACAGGTATTTGATGGAGTTCATTCCTCATTTGCTGATTGAAGGGATGATTACGTCTTCTTATGCACTTGGAAGCAAGTGCTCATATATATATATACGCGGAGAATATGCATGGATCATTGATATACTCGAACAGGCCATTGCGGAGGCAAAGAATAATGGCTGGTTAGGTAAGAATATCTTAGGAACCGGGTTTGATTGCGAAATATATGTTCATCCGGGTGCAGGGGCTTATATCTGCGGAGAAGAAACGGCATTATTGGAATCGCTGGAGGGTAAAAGAGGTAACCCAAGGATTAAACCACCGTTTCCGGCGGTAAGGGGTTTATGGGATTGCCCGACGGTTGTCAATAATGTTGAAACGATTGCTGCGGTTGTTCCGATTGTGAACGACGGTGGCGATGAATATGCAAAGATTGGTATTGGCAAGTCAACCGGTACCAAATTGATTTCATCCTGCGGGAATATTAAGAAGCCGGGCGTATATGAGATTGAAATGAATATTTCAGTTGAGGAGTTTATTTATAGTGACGAATATTGTGGCGGCATTCCCAATGGAAA
>JANWHX010000241.1 GCA_025450235.1 Chitinophagaceae bacterium
ATCAAGGGTCTTTCCCGACCGGACCCGAATGATAAGGCGGGATTCAATAAAACGATCATGGGGGAGAATGGTTTTGTCTCGCAGGCCCTTTTGAGAAAACAGATCGGGAACATCAACCTGTTAAGAATGAACCCGGGGCCGGGGTCTACATTTAAACCGATTGTTTTTTCAGCGATTGCTTCACAATTGAATCTTGACTGGGATGCTTTTGCAGCTGAAGGTTTTAATGGTCAGCAAAAATATTTTGGTGGTGAAAAGGTAGCTGAGTATGATTTTGAGAAAAGTAATGGACGTATTGCCAGCATCGTCGATTACTTAAAATATTCCGATAATTATTATCATTCTAATGTGTTGTTACTGGGTTCATATCCAAAACAGGAATTAGAAAAGCTGCTTATGGCCAAATTTGTTCAGCATAATCCCGATAGTGTGTTGCACTGGCCTTATTTTAATTACAAGGGAATACAATATTGGCTGGATGGTTTTGAGAACTGGCCGGGCTATGTCAATGGAAGTGCCAATCTTGGCATGGATAGTTCATTTACTTCTGCGGGTCTCCTGCGTAATTATGGCATTTACAACGGGAATACGGATAAAAGCTTTGATATGTTTTCCTGTTGTTATGATTCATTGTTGTTCTTAAGTGCCTATAAGAGATCAGGATTTATTTTGCCTGAATATTCTGTATTCGATCAGCAGGGAGCAAATATTAATAATAAGATCCCCTATGATGTATTTGCTACTTGTTTCCGTGGTCACGTAAAAGGAAGCAGCCAGGTATTAGTTCCGCCGGCAAAAATGCTGGACGCATTCGGGAAAATGATAACGCAGAGCCGCAATTATTCCCTGACGTTGAACCCGTACGCTACAGAAACTGAATTTTTCCCATTTGCAGTAGACAATACAATCGTTTACAATAATTACCTGTCACTTATGCGTGAAGGTGTGTTTACGGGAATGAAAGAAGTATTGAATTCAGGAACCGCTGCAGTACTTGGCGCGTTGCTAAAGAAAAGAACAAATTATTACTATTATGCCAAGACCGGCACGACAGGAGACAACGAAGTAAAAACAAAATCAAAACTGATGACCGTCATTATTTCAAAAAAGGATATAACAGATCCCGGCTTCAATTTCAGGAACAACAAATTTTATACGATTTATTTCACGTCACAGAACGGACCGGCAAAACAAAACGAACAGTTCCAGCATGAGATCATCCAATTTATCGAGCGGTCGGCTTCTTTTAACCGTTATATGTTACAATAAAAATTACCAAAAATCCGAAAGATCGAAAATCTCCTGTCTGCTCCAAAGTAGTCCTTCGAACCGAACAGGCAGGGAAATTCGAAAGGTCTTCGTAGGAAATATTTGTGTTGATTGAGTTTGGCTTGTCGTGGTAAGAATGATCATTGAACCTATAAAAATAATTGTTCCATTTGGGACACATCACGTGCTACGAAGGCAAGTCCCCCTCCTTGTGAGGCAACCGAAAGGTTGGGAGCATCGCTCGTTAGGGGGAGGCCGCCGATCCCGATGGAAAACTCTTTCGGATTTCGAGCTTGGGATTTCAGATTTTATATCGCATATCTCCTATCCCATAAAACTTTATTACATTTTTAGAGATCAAAAATAAAAAAAAGGGTAGCTTTTTAACTACCCCTTGAATTATTGGTTTCCTGGGAAATCAATAATTCTCTTCCATAAATCCTGACAATGCTTCATCAAGATTATGAATATTTAAATAACCGTCCGTTTTCATGATTGATGCCACATCGCGCAAATTATCCCTTCTCACATTGAACTTTCCGGGATGAATTCCATACCGAAATTCTAATTCTATTTCATCCTGCGTCTTCAGATAATTATTCACCGGCAACTCCATTAACCCTTCACTATTTTTTGCCTCCCTGAGGGGCTTTTCCTCAATCCCCCTAAAGGGTGCATGGACTTCGGAAAAAGGAAATAATGTCTGAGTTAAGTTTTTCTCTTTTGTCTGTATCATTGGCAAAGCATTCCGGGAAAGGTATCTAAAAATTTCATGCCGGAAAGGGCCGATTAACCAATGGCGGACGACCACCTGGAATTAGAAATAGAAATTGTGGAAAAAAATAATTTCTAAGATGGTCTGCCTAAGCGGTTACCCACTACTGGTGTGGAAAAAAATTCTCTTTGGTCTTATAAAATATTTCTTCTCATTTTCCCCACTCCCACAGGCCCCATTTAACTGCATCGGGAATTTTCTCACCAGTTTGTTTTAACGTGAGCATAATACTCCCACGATGATGGGATTCATGCGAAATGAAATAGCCTGCCAGCGGCAGTAACCCTTTTTTAAAATTTTTTACTTTTCCTCCCTCGTCCCAGCTTCTTGCAAATAATTCTTCGATCCCATTCGCTGACTCTTCAAACGCCCGGCGTAAGCCCTTGCGATTAAATATCTCTTCTTTTTTAAGGGGAGAATGTTTTTTGAAAACATCAGGAGCACACACTTCCAGCCAGTTTATCCGAACATTTTGGATATGAACAAATTGCAAATAGATCGTTCGGCCGCGTGGACTAAGGGTCTTATTCATACCCTCGTCGGTAATATTGTCCACCAGCAGCAGATTCATCCGGTTGTTGATCCGCCACGTTTCCAATAGTTGTTCTTTCATATTGTTACTTGCTGTAAAAATGAAAGGTCAATGATAAAAAAAATCCCCGTACAAAATGTACGGGGATCTGTGTATAAGATTAAAACTCGATTAAATTAGTTATTTGATTTTGGTTGCTGCACAGGCTCAGGAGGTAAGACCTCACCTGTGATCTTCACGGTTTTATCCTGGGCAATGCCTGCTAACTTAATATGAACATCTTTGTTGATCGGTCCCACTGCAGCCGCATTGAATTGAACTTTCAATTTAGCAGTAGCTCCGGGCATGATGGGATCAACGATCTTGTCAGGAGTAGTACAACCGCAACTTGCATATGTATTTTCCACTACCAACGGTTTGTCACTGATATTTTTAAGTTCAAAATAATAAGTGACAGGGACACCTTGTTTTATTTTTCCAAAGTTATGTTCAGCTGTATTCACCTTCATGACATCATCAGGAGAAGGTCCGGGCTGTGTCGGCTGTATTTGAGCTGTCTGGGTTGCCGGGGTTGTTGTTGTGACTGGCTTAACCTGGGTGGTCTTCTGCGTAGTTGATTTCTTGTCTACTGCTTTCTTAGATTCATTTTGGGCCATCAGGGCCAGACCAAAAGCAAAACTGAGTGCAAAAAGAAAAAGCTTCTTCATGATTATTTTTTTTAAAGGGTTTGTTTTTTAAGAAATTGAACTGAGGCATTTGACGGAGCGGCTCCTTCAGGAGCTTTCCATACATGCCCGGATATTTTTAATTGTTTTGTTTGAGTGCCGTTGTAAGTAATAGTAATAAACTTTTCAAAATCATTTTCAGCAGCCGCATTGTACCCAACTTTTATCTGGGCGGTCGCGCCGGGGGCAATTGGCTCATGGCTCCATTCCGGAGTAGTGCAACCACAACTAGCCTGCACGTTGTCAAGTTTTAATGGCTGTGTTCCGCTATTTGTGATCTCAAAACTGTAGTAGACCGGTTTGCCTTGCGGTATTTTTCCAAAATTATGTTCCGTTTCTTTCAGTTTCAATGCATCCTGGGTCTCCGTAACAGGCTGTGCACCGGCAAAAAAGCAGGCCATCAGCAGTACAGAAAAAGAGAGGAATTTTCTCATAAATTCATGCTTGAGTGGTTTCAAAATTAATAGAAAGATGGCAGATTCCAAACTAGGGTTGCAAGCAGGGTTGGGGATTTTTTGCAAATATTTAATGAAATGTTTCTCCCTATTTTTGCTTCATGCAAAACGCCCCGATTCCTGCTGAAGCTAAATTGTCTTTCGACAATTTCAGGGAGGCGGTATTGAATGATTTTCGGTTAGCCTGTATAAGCCGGGAAGCCAGCCTATTAGGGCGAAAGGAAGTACTCACGGGCAAGGCTAAGTTCGGAATCTTTGGTGATGGTAAAGAAGTGCCACAGGTTGCATTGGCGAAATTCTTTCAGAACGGGGATTTTTATAGCGGATATTACCGCGATCAAACGCTTGCATTCGCAGTAGGGGCTGCATCTCTCGAAGAGTTTTTTGCACAATTATATTCGGATCCGGATACCACCCATGATCCCCACAGTGGCGGCCGTCAAATGAACTCGCATTTCGCCACCCCATTCATAAATGAAGATGGAGAGTTTCTTGATCTAGTGAACCGCAAGAACTTAGCTGCAGGCATGGCGCCTACTGCTGCCCAGATGCCAAAATCTATTGGTCTCGCATTAGCATCAAAGATCTTTAGAAACGTAGAATTACTAAGTGAGTTTACGTCATTATCAGACAAAGGCAATGAAGTTTGTTTTTGCACAATAGGCGATGCCTCCACCAGTGAAGGCCATTTCTGGGAAGCAGTAAATGCAGCAGCTGTATTGCAAGTGCCGATTGCTTTTTTTGTATGGGATGATGGCTATGGTATTTCAGTCCCCAAAAAATATCAAACCGCTAAAGGATCAATATCAGAAGCATTGAAAGGCTTCCGTGAAGAAGGTCAAAAGAATGGTATCGATATTTACAAGGTAAGAGCATGGGACTATGCCGGCATGTGTGAAGTATTTGAATCCGGAATCAAAAAGATCCGCGAGACACATACACCCGCGCTTTTCCATGTGGATGAGGTAACACAGCCACAGGGACATTCAACATCGGGTAGTCATGAAAGGTATAAAACCCCTGAGCGCCTGGAGTGGGAAAGAGAATGGGATTGTATTAAAAAGTTCAAAGAATGGATCGTCACCAATTCATTGGCAGACGAACACCAGTTGGAAGGGATTGAAAATGCCGCGAAAGAATTTGTTCGTCAAAGCCGTAGCAATGCATGGGAAGCGTACCTGGCACCGATCAAACGGCAGATTGAAAGAACCGTGGACCTGGCAGGAAACATTATCAAAGCGTTGCCCCATCAGGCTGATGCCATTCAAAAATTAATAACTCTATTAACATCAAACCGTGAACCCAACCGCAGGGATGTAATGCAAACCTTACACGAGGTACTGACTCGAGCGGGAAATAATGATGCTGCATTCTGGGCAAAAGATTTTTATAATGAGCTCATGAGTGAAAACAGGTCGCTTTATAACTCTTACCTCTATAATGAAGGACCCAAAAGCACATTACTTGTAAAAGAAGTGAAAGCGGTGTTTAATGAAAGCTCACCCATTCTTAACGGTTATGAAGTATTGAATAGATATTTCGACCAGTTATTCAGCAATAATCCTAAAGTGATTGCTTTCGGAGAAGACCTCGGGTTTATTGGAGATGTGAACCAGGGTTTTGCCGGGTTGCAGGCTAAACATGGGGCCGGCAGAATATTCGATACCGGTATTCGTGAGCTGACCATCATGGGACAAGGAATCGGATTGGCGTTACGCGGCTTACGTCCTATTGCAGAGATACAATATATCGACTACATGTTGTATGGACTACAACCTTTGAGCGATGACCTGGCGACTATGCATTACAGAACTGCTGGTAAGCAAAGCGCCCCTATGATCGTGCGAACAAGAGGTCACAGATTGGAAGGAATCTGGCATAGCGG
>JANWHX010000242.1 GCA_025450235.1 Chitinophagaceae bacterium
CATTGACCGTTATCAGCGTTTCCGTGTATTTGATCTGTTTGTTGATCTGGTCGATCAACCTGTTGGTTGCATTCAATTGCTGCATTAATTGAAGCTGCTGCTGGTTACGTTGCTGAATAAAAAAATCTCTTTTATATACCCGCGTTCTTTCCTGGAGATCGATCTTGGAATATTGCAGCTTTTTTTGCTTGCCATCATAGATAGGTATGGTCAGGTTAAGTCCGATACTGGCTCCAAAATTTTTATACGGTACAAAAGTTAATGATGAATTATATCCGCCATCTGCATAGGCGTTGATCTTTGGCCGGTAGGTAAGTTCAACCAGCATCCTGTCATTGGTTAACTTTAAACTATCCAGCACAAACTGCCTGTAAAAAATAGAAGTCGTAAAATCTCCAAAGGCTTTAGAATTTATTTGAGGGTCCTCTAACCGGCTGGTCACCGTATCAACAATGCCTGCGAGGTAATTCAACGCCGCGTAGTCAAAATTGTATTGCACCTCCAGTTGAGAAGTGGTGAGTAGCTGTTGCTGCAATGTAACAACAAAAGAAAGATAATCTGTCTGCCTGTAGACATTGTTTTGCGTAAGAATTTTCAGCAAACTATCTTCTTTCTTTAACAGGTTATTGATGTCGTTATTGTAATCAAGTTGTAATTGTTCTCCATAGGTAACAATGTATTGATCCGTAATCGTCTTTACCACATCCTGTTCCGATATCTTAACATTGTTTACAATTGTCTGGCTTTGCACTTGCAAACTGGCGATCTGCGATGCGATCGTTTTGCTGCTTAAGAATGATTTACTGACCTGGATCAGCGCAGAGATCTGCTGCCCGTTCGTAATAACCTCATCATATCCATACCCGTTAATGATCGGCGCATAGTAGTTATTACTTATTCCGTTTACCTGGGGCTTCAATGCAGCCCGTAGGATCTGGCTATCCAGGGCAAAGGCGAGAACCTGGTTGTTGTAGTCTTTCAGGAGGGGGCTATTGGCAATGGCCTGGCTGACGAAATAATCAAGGTTATTTCTTTGTGCCCATCCGGAACAAGCAATAACTGCACAAAGAGATAAAATAAATACCCGTTTCATTATCTTGCTTTAATCAATAAACCCTTTATTGCCCAATAACCAATACCTGGAAAGTTCCCGGTATCATCTTTGGCCTTCCTTGTGGCGGACTGCTCTGTGCTTCGAAGTCTGCGGTTGGCAGATAGACAAGGTGTGTTTGCTCATCCACGATAATTGTCCTCGCCCCTCTTTTAGTTGTGACGGTAGCAACGGCTTCAATCTTATCGGCTGATTTTTCATGAAATACAGACATGGTGCCTTCACCGTTAGAAGTAAAAATATTTTTAGTAGCTCCATCAAAACCCACGCCATCGCATCCATCGCCTATAGGAAAGCTACCAACCACTTTGCCGGTAGCAGCATTTATTGCAATGAGGAATTTATTGCCACAGCCTGCGAACAACCGGTTTGTTGTTTTATCGAATGCAAGACCGGTTGGCTCTTCACCAGGAGCAATAGGCCAATGAGCCTCAACCGCAAATGTTTTCAGATCTACTACAACGATCTCATTCTTGTCTTCAACATTCACGTATAGTTTTCCTGTTCCATTGGATACTGCTGTTTCTGGTTTACCACCGACCGCTATGGTCGCGATCACTTTATTTTGCGCTGGATCTATTACGGTTAAATCTTTGCTGCGTCCATTGCAGGTAATGATCGTTTTAGTAAATAGTTCATATAAAATAGCATCAGGGTTTTCTCCTGTTGCAATTTGTGTAATCATGGCGTTCGTCCCCAGGTCAAACACCGTTACATTATTCAACCTGCCATTGCTTGTATAACCCTTGCTATTTGCTTTGTCAAAAGCGATCCCATGAACGCCGGTTGTATTCCCGATAACGCCGATGGAATCTCCCGTCGTTTTATCAAGAACATTTACCTGTGTGCCATGAGAAATATATAAACGATTATTACCCGGACCCACAGCAAGGTAATCCCACCCTCCTGCACTTGTAATGTGAAAGGTTTTAAGGATATGAAAGGTCTTGTTGTTCTGACCATGCAGTTCAATAAGTGACATTACGCCAATCGTTAAAATGAAAATGACAGTTCTTTTCATGAGTGGTATTTAAATTTCAGTGCAATTATTCTAAGGTTATTGTCAAACTGCAGTTTCTAATTCTATTTCGCCAGACTCCCGTCGGCATTAAGCTCCAATGTCTTTTTCTTGCCTTTCACTTTAATGACCGTTTCATAGAGAAGCTTATCCCCGGGCTCTTCCAACTTTTCAGCAGTTGTAATAACAGCCCCCGGATAATTTTTGTTAATCGCAGCAACTACTGCGGCCGGAAGATCGGCTACTTTCATTACTGTTTCTGTTTCTACCCATGCACCATCAGAACCGAAATTAGCCGATACATTATTCCCATTCAGTCTGAATTCGGCTTCATATTCTTTAGCGCTTTCTTTCCCCCATTTTACATCCGTTCCGCCGGGATACTTACTGTTAAATGCCGTGGCAACAGCCAAAGGAACCTTGATTTGAGAACAACTGAATGTGGAAATAGTAAGAATGCTGCAGGCAACTAATAATACCTGTTTCATAAAATAATTTTTGACAAACCTACATGCCAATACTGAAGAAAATCTGTATCTGAGATCAGAAAACGATCGTAAAAAAATGATCTTCATCTTCAAATTCATATTCCAATGAAAAATCGTATTGCTCGCAAATACGCTTGACAATGGCCAGCCCAAGACCCGTACCATCAGAATATTCGGATTTCCAGAAACGGTCAAAAATGCGATGCCGGTCCAATGCACTGACCCCGGGATTACTGATAGTGATGCTTCTTTCGCCTGATAGCAACCGGACGCAGCTATATGGCCTTGAGTGCTTAATCGCATTAATCACCAGGTTGCTGATCAGCGTATCTGCAAGCTGCCTGTTCATTGTAATTTCCAGATCATTGACCTGGTTGTTTATAACTAAAGACTTCTCCTGTATCCATTCATCAAGTTCCTGTATTTTATTTTTAACTAATGAATGGATATCAATAGACTGGCTCTCGTAAAATTGTTTATTATCAATTTTTGTCAGCAATAAAAGCGATTGACTCAGTTTCGACATTTTTTCAACAGCGTTGTAAATACTCTGAAGATGCTGAAGATTTTTTTCGCTTAGCTCCGGGTCCTGTATCAATAAATCCAGTTTGGAGTTGACAATAGCAAGAGGTGTTTGCATTTCATGGGAAGCATGGTCTGTAAAATGTTTAAGAGATTTATAGTCTTTTACTACCTTATCTGTCATTGTATTTATACTCTCATTGAGGTCATTGAACTCATTGATAGACGTCTTTTCCATTTTTATCGGTGAAGGCGCATCCAGGTCAAAGTTCCTGATCAAAGCAAGCGTTGTTCGGAAAGGCTTCCATAATCTCTTTACCAAAAACCGGTTGGCAAAAAACAATAATCCACTTAATAAAACAATAAGGCCCAGCGTGATCAGAAGGATAAGACCTATCATTTCTTCTGTGGCTTCCTGCGATTTTGTAACAGAAGCGGCATAAACCTGTCCGTTTACCAGTACCGGGAAAATCAACTGACGACTCAATTCATTTTCTTTACCTGCGGTATCATATAATGTCAGGGTGCTAAAACGCTGGGGAAAATCCGTATCCATCTTTTCAAATGCTATCTTTTGATCTTTATATGTAGTGGCAGGCGGCAGTGAATGATTTGTCCGGACAAAATCCTGTATTTCCACCTGCTCTACCCGCAACGTTTCATCCAACTGTTCGGTCAATACATAATGAAGAAGAAAATAATAGCCAATCGCTGCTATCAAAAGAACAATAACAGAAGATACAACAGAGATCTTATTGTATTGAGCCTGGAGCTTCATTGGTCAGTTAATTTATAACCCATTCCATAAAGAGATTTGATATAATCGCCGCATCCTTTTTCCTGTAATTTTTTCCGAAGATTTTTGATATGCGTATAAATAAAATCAACGTTTTCCCCTGTTCCCATTTCCTGGCTCCAGAGATGGGCCACCAATGCATTTTTTGATATTACCCGGCGCTGATTGGAAATAAAATAAAGCATTAACTCATATTCTTTACGTGTCAGTTCAACTGGATCGTTCTTTACCGTTACCTGTTTTGCCCTTGTATCAATACTGATCTCATTAAAACTGACAATATTATTTCCACCAAGTATATTGCGGCGGATAATCGCATTAACCCTTGCCGCCAGTTCGGGTAAATGAAATGGTTTTGGCAGGTAATCATCTGCCCCGATCTGCAAACCTTGCACTTTATCCTCCAGCGAATTTTTTGCGCTGATAATAAGTATGCCATCTGTCTTGCCTTCTTCTCTCACCTTTTTTAGCAGATCCATACCGCTGCCAAAGGGAAGCATAATGTCCAGGATAATACAGGCATATTCATTCATGTGAATTTTTTCCATTGCCATGCGATAATCGTATGCCGTTTCACAAATGAATTGTTCCTTTCCAAGATAGCTGCAAATGCTGTCTGACAGATCTTTTTCATCTTCTATGACCAATAGTTTCATAATAATCTATAAGGAATGATTCGATCCGGAAGTTATTTATAACAAAGATTCCAGCCAAGCTATGTTTTGTTCTTTGCCTGCATCAAGCCGTTCTTTACAATAAGAGGTGTAAAATTGATGATTTCTCAACAGCTTTATCGAATTACCGATCCATCCCGTTTGAACGGATCCTGCCAGCAATTCGACCTCTTTTCTAATTAATGGGTCTGTCTGTTTGAACTCCGGTGTCCCAAAATGGTATGTATCTGCATCACAGATGATCTTTTCTTCAACGGAGACAGGATAACCTATTCTTTTTGTAGCCATAATGCATTGCTTAATTTCCTCAATCAGCGGCCGTATAGAAATAATGTCCGAAATAAATTCTTCCATTAGACGAACGCTTTCCCGTTCATGTTCTTTAGGTCCGGTAAAAAGATAGCCTATATCATGAAACCATGCGGCAGTCCGGATGATAAATAAGTGCTTTTGGTCTATTTTATAAAACAAGGCTATTTCGTCAGCGCGGCCTGCTACTTTGCGCGTATGTTCGAAATTGTGATAAACAAATATCTCGCTGGGATTAAGCTGAAAAAGAGAGGTGATATAATCTTCTACTGCCTTGCCTGCTTCATCGTAAGACATAAGTGGCAATGTTACAGGAAGAATCTGGAGAAATTCTGAAGATTCTGAACACCAATGCTGAAAAAATTAGTAATTAAAAACCAAGTTAAATAATGGCACATTTTTACTATTAAAACAAATAACTCGTTTCTCTTATTAAAATATTCGAAATGCTGAAAGTGAAATTTGTTGCGGGATGCCTGCTATTGATCTCAGTTACCGGGCATACACAGGTTGATACCCTGGTAAAAAAATTAGACAGCCTGCGGGTAAAAAAGGATAGTGCTGGTGTACAAAATAATAATATCGATAAGGAAGCATATGATAAGAACACACAGTTTACTTTTTCAAGTTATTTTATCCTGCTCGGAAGCGATCTGAAACAAGAGATCACGGCTCCCTTTCATTTTAAAAAAAGAGACTGGTTAAGAGTCGGAGAAATAGGGTTAACTATGGCTGCATTATCTTTTGTTGATGAACCGGTGCAGCAATTTGCATTGA
>JANWHX010000243.1 GCA_025450235.1 Chitinophagaceae bacterium
CTCAACCAGTTCCGTAAGCAATGGCAATGTTTCTTTGCAGTCGCCCCATACCGGCACCGTTGCTTTCACATTTTTATCAATTTCGGCAGGATCGATATCGAGATGAATGACCTTAGCCTGTTTTGCATATTTATCCAGGCGACCGGTAACACGATCATCGAAACGCATACCCACTGCGATCAATACATCACATTCATTGGTTAATAAATTTGGACCATAATTTCCATGCATTCCTAACATACCAACTCCTAACGGGTGATCAGTTGGTATAGCACTCATACCAAGGATCGTCCATGCGGCAGGAATACCCGCTTTCTCAATGAATTTTTTAAATTCTTTTTCCGCATTGGCAATTATCACACCCTGGCCAAAGATCACAAATGGTCTTTCTGCTTCGTTGATAAGTTTAGCCGCTTCTTCAATATATTCTTTTCTGACAATTGGATTGGGGCGATAGCTCCTGATGTGCCCGCATTTTTCATAACCTGCATAATCAAACTTTTGCAGTTGCGCATTCTTGGTTATATCGATCACAACCGGACCTGGCCTTCCGCTTTTAGCAATGTAAAATGCTTTTGCTAACACTGAAGGGATCTCCGTAGCATCCGTTACCTGGTAATTCCATTTGGTAATGGGTGTAGTAATATTTATAACATCAGTTTCCTGGAATGCATCTGTGCCTAATAAATGAGCAAATACTTGTCCTGTTATGCAAACGACAGGGGTGGAGTCAATCATTGCGTCTGCCAAACCGGTTACAAGATTGGTAGCACCTGGTCCGCTTGTCGCAAACACTACACCGCATTTCCCCGATGTTCTTGCATAACCCTGTGCGGCATGTATCGCCCCCTGCTCATGGCGGACCAAAATATGGGTCAGCTTATCATTATAATCATAAAGGGCATCATAAATAGGCATGATGGCTCCGCCCGGGTAACCAAATATTATATCAACGTTTTCCGCAACCATCGCTTCCAATACAGCAACTGAACCGGACACAGCCCCCCGAAGTGGGGATTTTGAAGACTCCGACTTTTTCGGTGTCTTTATTTTGTCGGGGATTTCAGTTTCTATTTTCATATCATGAATGATTTTATAAATTATTTTATTCTACGCTAAGTTTGTTAAGGGACCGGTTTCTTGCTTGTCCAGAAATAAGTTGACATGTCTATTGAATGAACACTGGTAAATCCTGCCTGTCTTAGCATCGTAACTATTTGTCCGCGATGATAAGTGGAATGATTGAACACATGACCAAATATCTGGTAATGCTGCAATTCATAAGTGTTACCATCAGGACGTTTGAAGCTCACGCTCTGCTCCAATTTTGATTCTTCAAAATTTTCTATAAATGATTTTAAACCGGTTGACGAATTCTTCCAGGCATCCTGTACATCTCTTTTCCCGCCTTTGATCATATTGGGCAACCAACGCGGTTCAGCCACTTTATTTAACCTGTCCAGCCATATTGTTTCGGCCCCGGCTGTGTGCAAAGCCGTTGCTGATAAACTTGGAAAGCTGCTGACAATAGTTTGTTCCCATTGTTCGTCCGATATCTTTTCCAGCCAGGAATGAACAATATTATTTGCCCAAATATTATACTCAGCCTGTGTTATGAAATATTGTTTCGTCATTGTTTATGATTCATCGGTTACACAACCCTCATTTGCCGGTTTTACACTCAATGCATATTTGTATAAAACGCCTTTGGTTGCCTTCAGCTTCGGTTGTTTCCATTTCTTTCTTCTTTTCTCAATTACTTTATCAGGCACTTTTAGTGTTATCTTTTTTTTCTTCACGTCAATCTTTATGATGTCATTATCTTTTACCAATGCGATCAAACCACCTTCATAGGCTTCAGGAGTTATATGACCCACAACAAATCCATGTGTGCCGCCGCTGAATCTTCCGTCTGTTATCAATGCCACCGACTTTCCCAATCCTGCACCGATGATTGCAGAAGTCGGTTTTAGCATCTCCGGCATACCCGGAGCGCCTTTGGGTCCTACCTGCCGGATAACAACAACATCTCCCTGTTTTATTTTCCCGGAGTTGATCCCGGCGATCAATTCAAATTCTCCATCAAACACTCTTGCAGGGCCCTCAAATTCTTCGCCTTCCTTGCCACTGATCTTTGCTACGCTTCCCTTTTCAGCCAAATTGCCATACAGAATTTGCAGGTGCCCCGTTTTTTTTAATGGCTGCTCGAGGGGATAAATAATTTTCTGTGTGGTGAAATCCAGTTCAGGCACACCTGCTAAATTTTCTGCTACCGTTTTACCGGTTACTGTCAAACAATCGCTATGGAGCAAGCCATTTTGCAATAAATATTTCATTACTGATGGCATACCACCATGTTCATGCAAGTCCTGCATGAGGTATTTTCCGGAAGGTTTAAAGTCGGCAAGAACGGGTACTTTATCACTGATCTTTTGAAAATCGTCTTGTTTCAATTTTACATTTATACTTTTAGCCATGGCAAGCAAATGCAATACTGCATTCGTGCTTCCACCTAATACCATGATAATAGTGATGGCATTCTCAAATGCTTTCCTTGTCATGATATCAGAAGGCTTAATATCTTTTTC
Source organism: Chitinophagaceae bacterium (assembly GCA_025450235.1). Lineage (GTDB taxonomy): Bacteria > Bacteroidota > Bacteroidia > Chitinophagales > Chitinophagaceae > VBAT01. The sequence goes on from JANWHX010000243.1 coordinate 2,589, forward strand.
CAGCAACAGGCGAATTGCCTTGCCTGCTGCTGCACATTCTTTTTGTTTGTCTTCACTCAACGCAGGGTTGGAAGAAGAGTACGGGAGACTCATTCCCAGCGCTTCAATGGCAGCCGCCATGGTGTTAGCTGTATACATACCACCACAGGCACCGGCGCCGGGACAACTATTCTTCACGATACCTTTAAAATCTTCATCATTCAACTGGCCTGCTATCTTTTTTCCCAATGCTTCGAATGATGAAATGATATTGAGGTCCTCACCTTTATATTTCCCGGCAGCGATTGTTCCGCCATACACCATGATAGAAGGACGATTCAATCTGCCCATTGCAATCACAGAACCCGGCATATTTTTATCACAACCCGGCACTGCGATCAACGCATCGTAATACTGGGCGCCGCAAACTGCTTCAATGGAATCAGCAATGATATCCCGGCTCACCAATGAATAACGCATCCCGTCTGTTCCGTTGCTGATGCCATCGCTTACACCAATTGTGTTAAATATTAATCCAACCAGGTCATTATCCCAAACGCCTTGTTTGATGACCCTGGCCAGCTCATTCAAATGCATGTTGCAGGTGTTGCCATCGTAACCCATGCTCACAATACCTACCTGTGCTTTCATCAGATCATCATCGGTCAGGCCTATGCCGTACAACATGGCTCGGGCAGCCGGCTGCGTCGGATCCTGGGTAATTGTTTTTGAATATTTATTCAAAGCCCCCCCACCCCCCGAAGGGGGGATTTTAGAATCAATATTTTTTTTAGTTACACCCATTTTATTTTTTTCATTGTCCCTGTTACTATGGGCATTTGTTGTGTTGCCCTCTTCGTCGTTCTATTCGCTACTCGCCTTTTCGTGAGTCGTGAGTCGTCAGTGGTTTACAAAATTTGAGAGCGCTACTCACGATTCACGACTCACCACTCACGACTCATCACTCACGACTCACCACTCACCATTCACGCTATCTCCAATGTAGACTTGAATTGTTTTTCCACTACCTTATTCTTATATGCTTCCTGTATCGTCCTGCTTACCGTTTCTTTCCACGGCTTCGGAAATATTGTATCATCGAGGCTCTCCCATCCTATCACTTCCGCTGCAGTACCGCAATAAAAAACTGCATCTGCTGTCTTCAATTCATCAACGGTAAACAGTTTCACTTCGACAGGGATATTCAGCTCCTCGCATATTTCGAGCACGGTCGATCTTGTGATGCCTGGTAAGATATTTCCGGGAGAAGGAGTGAATAATTTCCCCTCTTTTTCATAAAACACATTGGCCCCCGGCCCTTCTGCCACATACCCATTCATATCAAGCAGTAAGGCCTCATCAAAACCCCTTGCCTTTGCTTCATGGCTTGCCATTAATGAATTCACATAATGACCGGTTGCCTTCGCATGTATTTTAAAAGCTTTTGGATTAGGCCTTTCAAACGAGCTTGTCATTATCCGCAATAGTTTCTCTCCCAGGAAAGGCTGCATTTCCCAAACCTCAATTACAATGAACGATTCATTATTCTTAACAAAACTCATATTGGCGGGAGCAAAGACAACAGGACGGATATACGCATTCTGGAGATCATTCCTTTTCAACGTTTCATACGTGGCTTCAATCAATTGTGCCGTGGTCCAGTGATAAGGCATATTTACTGCAAGAGCTGATTGCTCAAGACGATCGTAATGTTCTTTGGCTTTGAAAATCTTCGTAGCACCTTGTGTTGTTTTGTACGATCGGATCCCTTCAAAAACAGAATAGCCATAATGCAACGACTGGCTATAGAGATCCATCTTCGCCTCGTTGGCTTTCACAAATTCACCATTCAGGTAAACTATTGTCTTATCATTGTAATAATTCATACCAATTTCATTTGTCGTCGTTATAAAAATTAATAATTATTAATTATTAATTAGTAATTATTAAGATGGCCGATAAAAAAACCCGCCTTTCTGAGGCGGGTCTGTATATCGTTGTTTTCTTTTATACTTTATGCACCACCTCCGTTTGAAGAAGATATAATAATGACCACCACAATAATAATTGAGGTAATAACCGGGATCACATTATATACTTTGTTCTTCAACATAGGAGTGTATGCATAGCGAATATACACCCACCGTCCGAAAAAAGAGCTTTGGCAAGCAATTATTTTTTTGAAATCCGGGGTCTGAAGCAGGAAGCCGTAATTGCGACACCTGGCCCAGACTTCCAACCTCTATATTATCGTAGATTTCCTCAACTCAATATTCTCTTTCTTCACCGATCCAGGGATCTTGCCCGACACATAATCACTGATTAACTCACCGATAGTGGATGTGAAATAAAAATTCATAGGGTCAATATCTTTTGTCACAAAACTGTTTGCGAGCGTCCAGTCTACAGCTTCTTTTACCAACGCCGCTTCTTTGCCAAGACCTAAATGTTCCAGCAGCATGGCGGCTGACAGAATAGAACCTAATGGGTTAGCAATATCTTTTCCGGCAGCTTGCGGGTAAGAACCATGAATAGGCTCAAACAGTGCATTGCCTTTGCCAACTGAAGCAGAAGGCAGCAGTCCCAGGGAGCCGCTGATCACACTTGCTTCATCACTGATGATATCTCCAAACATATTCTCCGTAAGTATTACATCAAATTGTTTTGGATTGAGAATGATCTGCATTGCGGCATTGTCCACAAAGAGAAAATCAACTTTTACATCTGCATACTGAATAGCGATCTCCTGTACCACTTTTCTCCAGAGTCTCGACGTCTCCAATACATTAGCCTTGTCAACAAGCGTCAGCTTCTTTTTTCTTTTTTGTGCTGATTGAAAAGCAAGATGTGTTATACGTTCAATTTCTTCTCTTGTGTAAACGCAATCATCAGAAGCCTGTGTCCCTTCAGCATTAGTTTCTTTTTTCCCAAAATAAATACCCCCGGTAAGTTCGCGGAATATAATGAAGTCAACACCTTCAATGTTCTTTGGCTTCAAAGGAGAAAGGTGCAAAAGCGGTGCATACGTTGTGACAGGGCGAATATTGGCAAAGAGCTGCAATGATTTCCTGAGTTTCAGTAAACCCTGCTCAGGTCTTACTTTGGCTGTCGGATCATTGTCATACTTCGGATGGCCAATCGCCCCGAACAGGATAGCATCGCTGTTAAGGCAGGATTCAATCGTTTCATCCGGGAGAGGATTGCCTGTTTTGTCAATTGCATCAGCCCCCATTAAACAATAAGAATAATTGAATTCATGATTGAACGTCGCGGCAATAGCATCCAGCACACGAATAGATTGCCTCGTAACTTCCGGACCTATTCCGTCCCCTTCTATAACAGTAATTTGTTTTTTCATAATACCTCCATACAGTTAAAACTTATTTTCGAGCTCATATTTCGTTATATCTTCTTTGCTACTCAGTAAATAATCAATGTCGTCGTATCCATTCAGTAAACAGGTTTTTTTATAGTGAGTAATATCAAAACTCTCTGTTTCGCCGCTTGAAATGATCTTAATGGTTTGACTTGTTAAATTCACTTCCAGTTCTTCGGAAGGGTTGCTGTCGAATACACTAAATATTTTTTGTAAAAATTTTTCACTGACTGTTACAGGAAGCAAAAAATTATTCAGCGAATTATTTTTGAAGATGTCGGCAAAAAAACTGCTGACGACTACATCAAATCCAGCATCTTTGATTGCCCAGGCTGCATGTTCGCGGGAAGAGCCACAACCAAAGTTTTTCGCAGCCACAAGGATTTTGCCTTTGTAGACCGGGTTATTCAATGGGAAATCTTTTTTTGGTTTTGACTCATCATCGTTTTCATATCTCCAGTCACGGAATAAGTTCTTTCCAAAGCCTTCCCTGTTTGTTGCTTTTAGGAAACGGGCAGGGATGATCTGATCAGTATCCACATTTTCAATATTCAGCGGAACTGCAGTAGATCTTATTATATTGATGCCCTTTTTCATTAAATTAATTGTTGACCAATTCACTTTCGCGATAATATTCTCTTATATCCCCGACTTTGCCCGTAATTGCGGCTAAGGCGGCGGTCAGGGGACTTGCCAGCATAGTTCTCGCATTGGGTCCCTGCCTTCCCTCAAAATTTCGGTTTGAAGTGGAAATACAATATTTGCCAGCGGGTATTTTATCTTCGTTCATACCCAGACATGCGCTGCAACCGGGCTGCCTCAGCATGAAACCGGCCTCTTCAAATATTTTGTCAATTCCTTCTTCGATAGCTTGTTTTTCGACTTGTTTACTTCCGGGTACCACCCATACTTCCACATCATTTGCCTTGTGTTTTCCTTTGACAAAACTTGCCACCATTCTCAAATCTTCAATTCTTGAATTGGTGCAACTGCCGATAAACACATAGTCGACCTTCTTTCCTTTGATATTTGTTCCGGGCTGCCATCCCATATAAGCAAGAGATTTTTCAAAGGAAGGTTTTTCCCTTTCATCAATCTCATTCAGGGATGGAACGTGACCACCTACGCCGATACCCATTCCGGGATTGGTTCCATAAGTGATCATCGGTTCAATGTCTTCCGCCCTGATATCAATTTCCCTGTCAAAAACAGCATCTTTATCGCTGTATAAAGTTTTCCAGTATTTCAGTTTTTCATTCCAGGCTTCGCCCTCCGGAGCAAACCTTCTTCCCTTGATGTACTCAATGGTGGTGGTGTCCGGTGCGATCATTCCGCATCGTGCTCCCATTTCAATGCTCATATTACAGATAGTCATTCTTGCTTCCATAGAGAGAGAGCGAATGGCTGATCCGGCAAATTCAACGGCATAGCCTGTCGCACCGCTCGCCGTGATTTTCGATAATATATAAAGAACGATGTCTTTACTCAGCACGCCCGTATTCAATTTGCCTTCAATGTTGATGCGCATCAACATTGGTTTACTCTGCATCAGGCATTGTGTTGCCAGTACCATTTCTACCTCGCTTGTTCCAATTCCAAAAGCGATATTGCCAAAGGCTCCATGGGTAGATGTATGGCTATCACCGCAAACAATCGTCATTCCCGGTTGCGTAATTCCCAATTCAGGGCCTATGACATGCACAATGCCCTGGTATGGGTGCCCCAGTCCATATAAATCGATTCCATGTTCCGCGCAGTTTTTTTTCAATGTCTCGACCTGTACCCTTGAAAGTTCTTCTTTAATTGGCAAGTGCTGATTGATGGTCGGCACATTGTGGTCGGCTGTGGCGACAACCTGCTGCGGGCGAAACACTTTAATACCCCTTTTATTCAAACCTGCAAAAGCTTGCGGGCTGGTCACTTCATGAATAAAATGTTTGTCGATGTATAAAACAGATGGGCCGTCCTCAATTGTTTTCACAACATGCTTCTCCCAGATCTTTTCAAATAGCGTGGCCCCCCTGCCCCCCGAAGGGGGGTTGAGAGAAGAGACTTTATTGGTTGTTTCACCCATTTAGTGCGTTGTTTTTTATATTTCACTTTTTGCCCGTGTGTTCGCTAAGTTTCCTTTAGAGGAGATTTAGAGGGCCTTTAAAATAGCACGATGTAGAAACATCATGCTTTAAAAACTATCTGCTTATAAGAAAAATTTATGATGGTATTACTTCAAAATTCTTAGCCATGATCTGCAGGTCCGCATCTTCTACTTCTTTTTTCCGGTCTGCAATCTTTAAAAACTCGGAATACAAAACATCAATTTCATTCCGGTTAAATGAATGACCTAATTTCTGGAAACGGTGTGCCAACGCACTTCGCCCGCTTCTTGCTGTCAATACGATCTTTGAACCGTCCGCACCTACTTCTTCGGGAGCAATGATCTCATATGTTTGCGCATCCTTCAAGAACCCATCCTGGTGAATGCCGGATGAATGAGAAAACGCATTACTACCCACAATCGCTTTATTGGCTTGTACAGGCATTCGCATGGTGTCCGATACCAGTCGACTGATAGGATTAAGTTTTTGCGTTTTAATATTGGTAAAATAACCGAGTGTATGATGTTGCTTTAGTATCATCACCACTTCTTCCAGCGATGTATTGCCTGCCCTTTCACCAAGGCCATTGATGGTGCATTCAATTTGTCGTGCTCCATGGAGTACACCCGAAATAGAATTGGCCGTGGCTAATCCAAGATCATTATGACAATGGCAACTAATCACTGCCTTATCGATGTTTGGCACATTTTTAATGAGGTAAGCGATCTTTTCTCCGTATTGATGAGGCAAGCAATAGCCGGTCGTGTCAGGAATATTAACTACGGTAGCACCAGCGCTGATAACCGCTTCTACCACCCGGGCGAGATAATCATTATCGGTCCGCCCCGCATCTTCCGCATAGAATTCCACGTCGTCAACAAAGTTCTTTGCCCATTTTACACATTGAATTGCTCTTTCAAGAATTTCTTCTCTTGTTGCATTGAATTTCGACTTAATATGAGAGTCGGAAGTGCCGATGCCCGTGTGAATACGGGGACGGGCAGCTCCCTTTAATGCTTCTGCTGCCGTTTCGATGTCTTTTTCTACCGCGCGGCTCAGCGCGCAAACAGATGAATTCTTTATAACTTTTGCTATTTGCTGAACTGAAGCAAAATCGCCGGGAGAAGAAATAGGGAAACCTGCTTCAATAATATCTACGCCGAGATCTTCCAACGCCAAAGCCAGCTCAATTTTTTCCTTGCTATTGAGTTTACAACCCGGCACCTGCTCGCCATCCCGGAGAGTGGTGTCAAAGATGTTGATCTTTTTGTCGGCCATAATTTATAAATTGTTGGGTTAGAAAGCAGGCTGCTTATTTTTGTATTTCCAGTCTACCAACCTTTATATAAAGTGTTTATGGATGGACGTGACTGGAAAAACAGATAATCAACCTTCCGGACTAAGTTACCGATGTTCGAGACATAGCTGAAATCATTAAATACCCGGTTTTACAGGGTTGAAATCGGATGGAATGCCCATAACTGATTTAGTGTCAAGGCTTTTAAACAAAAAGAATTACGATGCCCAACCGGTCAACAGATGCCCTGTTTCAATTAATAAAGTCGCTGGAAAAGTCAGAAAAGAGGAATTTCAAGCTTTTTGTCCGGCGAAATTCCGCGAGCGAGGAACTTAAGATCATCCACTTGTTTGACGCCCTTGATAAAATGAATGAATATGACGAGTCGAACTTATTGAAGAAAAGCAAGACAATCAGTAAGCAACAGCTGTCAAATATCAAAGCGCATTTATACAAACAAATCCTTTCCAGCCTGCGCATCATCAAGGATGAAGACAATATTGATATCCAGCTGCACGAACAGATGGACCATGCAAGAATCCTGTATAATAAGGGACTTTACCTTCAAAGCCTGAAAGTGCTCGACAGGATGAAAGAGACCGCTAAGAATTATAACCAACTTACTTACCTGCAGCAGGTATTGTTTTTTGAAAAAAAGATCGAAGCGTTATTTATTACCCGCAGCATGCAAAACCGGGCTGAACAGCTTTCGAATGAATCGGATATCGTCAATGCGCAGCTGTCTTTGGTCAATAAGCTGTCGAATCTTTCTTTACAATTGTATGGCTGGTATATCCAGCACGGTCATGCCCGTAATAAAATAGATGAAGAGGAGTTAAAAGAAATTCTTCAAAAGAATCTTCCCGGTGAGGCAAAAACGGCGAAAGGTTTTTATGAAAGGTTGTACCTGTACCAGATATACAGCTGGTATCATTTTATCCGCCAGGATTTTTTGCAATATTATCGATATACGCAAAGATGGGTTGATCTGTTTAACGAGCAACCCGGAATGATCGGGGCAGAGACCGGCAATTATATCAAGGGCATGCATAACCTGATGGGTGCGCATTTTGATCTGCTCAATCATAAAAAATTAGCTGAGGCTATTGAACAGTTCGAAAAATTTGCCCATCGAAAAGTGGTTTTGCAAAATGATAATAACCGCATTCTCACTTTTGTTTATCTGTATACATCAAAGATCAACCTGTATTTTTTAGAAGGAAAATTTATAGAAGGGTTAAAGCTGGTCCCCTATATAGAAGAAAAATTGGATGAGTATAAATTATACCTCGACCGGCATAGGGTCCTGGTGTTTTATTATAAGATAGCCTGTTTGTATTTTGGCAGCGGCAACAATGAAAAAGCGATCCGTTATCTCGGCAAGATCATCAACCAGAGGGCTGACCTGCGTACCGATCTGCAATGCTATGCCCGGCTGCTTCATTTGATCGCACATTATGAGTTAGGGAATTTTGAATTGCTCGAATACCTGACAAAGTCTGTCTACCGTTTTATGGCGAAGATGGGAAACATGAGCGGGGTGGAAGAGGAGATGTTCAAATTCCTTCGCAGATCATTTGATGTAGGCGCCAAGGCTTTGAAACCTGAATTTGAAAAACTACTGGAAAAACTCAAGCAATACGAGGGAGATCCTTTGGAATCAAGGGCCTTTGCTTATCTCGATGTGATCTCGTGGCTGGAAAGTAAAATTAATGATGTTGACGTGCAGGATGTCATACGGGAGAAATATAAAAGAAGAAAAAAGGTTGGCTAAATACTGAATTCCTTTTCTGCCAGTATATTCTTCTGATCGTCGTATATCTCATATTTAAGTGCTTCTCTAACTTTTAAAATTTCAATATTTTCAAAGGCGGCATAAAAATTATTTTTTTCAGGGATCATATGATAGACACGATGTATCTAAAATAGAGTAAAATGTGAATTATTTTATTCAAAACGGTTCAGTTTCCTCCCTTACCTTTGCGCAATTTGTTTTTAAAAGCAGATTACTGAAAAATGGCAGAAAAGCAACTCCCCGCTATCTTATTACTTGCAGATGGAACGGTTTGCCATGGAAAAGCCTTTGGTGCTATTGGCACTGCTACCGGTGAAATTTGTTTTAATACAGGCATGACCGGTTACCAGGAAGTGTTTACTGATCCAAGTTATTACGGCCAGGTTTTAATCATGAATACCGTTCATGTCGGTAATTATGGAGTAAAGAATGAAGACATAGAATCAGATGGAGTAAAAATAAGAGGTCTGATAGGTCGCAATCTCGAAGAGCAGTATTCCCGGAAACTGGCCCAGGATTCACTGGAGAATTATTTAAAAGAAAATAAGATCGTTTCTATTGAAGGAGTGGACACAAGAGCATTGGTGGCACATGTTCGTACCAAGGGGGCTATGAACTGTATCATCTCGTCTGAGATCACAGATATAAATGAATTAAAAAAGATGTTAACCAAAGTGCCTGACATGAATGGATTGGAATTGGCATCTCATGTAAGCACTAAAGATGCCTATGAAAAGGGCAATAAGGATTCAAAGGTCAGGATCGCTGTCATGGACTATGGGATCAAGCAGCATATCCTGGAATGTATGGTTGAGCGCGGCGCTTATGTAAAGGTATTTCCAGCCAAAACAAAACTGGAAGAAGTAAAGAAGTTCAAGCCGGCTGGTTATTTTATTTCAAATGGTCCCGGGGATCCTGCTGCAATGGATTATGCGATTGATACTGTTAAAGGAATAATGAAAGAAGACAAACCGGTTTTTGGAATTTGTCTCGGCCACCAGTTATTGGCATTGGCAAATGATATTCCCACGTTCAAAATGCATCACGGTCATCGCGGGTTAAATCATCCCGTCAAAAACCTCGTTACGGGCAAATGTGAGATTACAACTCAAAATCACGGTTTCGGGGTCGATCCTGAGGCGGTGAAGAAAGCAAAACATATAGAGGTCACCCATGTAAACCTCAACGATCAATCTATTGAAGGAATTAAAATAAAAGATAAACCTGCGTTCTCGGTGCAGTATCATCCCGAAAGTACACCAGGCCCGCAGGATTCAAGGTATTTGTTTGATGAATTTATCGGGTTAATTCAATCGGGGATGTAAAGACGGAGCCCGGTAAAAACTCATCTTTGCAGTTTCAGTTTTGACTTTTGACTTTTGACTTTTGACTTTTTATGAGAATTGCTATTATCAACGGTCCCAATCTCAATTTACTCGGTACAAGAGAAACCGACATCTATGGCAATATACCTTTTGAGAAATTCCTGAAGCAACTGAAGAAGAAATACCCGAAAGTAAAATTCGAATATTTTCAAAGTAATATCGAGGGGGAGTTGATCAATGAACTTCAAAGGGTAGGATTTGATCTTGATGGGATAATACTGAATCCCGCCGGTTACACACATACCTCGGTCGGTATTGGTGATGCCATTGCTGCTATTAAAACGCCGGTCATTGAAGTTCATATTTCCAACGTTCATGCCAGGGAGGATTTTCGTAAAATATCTCACATCTCCGGCAAGGCTGTCGGCAGCATCTTCGGACTGGGGCTGAAAGGTTATGAGTTAGCAGTAGAATGGTTCCTTCAGCAATAAATTCCATTAAAAACCCCGCAAAGCATTGCTTTTTAACAAGTAATCTGTAAATTCTCTTTACAGATTTGGTTATTTTTGTGCATAAATCAGCCTGTTTTTCGTTAATAATTAAATCCAAATCTGCGGGTATGCGAATTATATTTTGTTTTTTATTGTTAGTATCAATGAACAGCTTCGCTCAATGGAAAGATTATTCCATTGGTGTCAGGGGAGACACGCTTAACCGCGTGGACCTGAAAGGAAAAAAGCAAGGCCCCTGGTCCATTCATGTTGACGATTTGCGTGGCGAAAAAGGGTATGAGGAAGAAGGATATTTTGAAAATGACGTGAAAGAAGGGACATGGAAGCGGTATTCATTGCAGGGAATAAAAATTGCGGAAGAAAATTATCGTTGGGGCAAGTTAAATGGAAGGTCGAAATACTTTACTTATAATGGAGGCTTGTTGCGTTCAGAGAGCTGGAGGGCGATGGATCCTGCCAACGCTTTTGATACGGTCGAAGTCTTTGATGTCATTGATCCGACAAAAGTGGTAAAAAGGGTTGTAATAAAAAATGAAGGAATTGCTTTAAAACATGGGGAATGGAGTTATTATGACCCGGTTGAAGGGGTGATCGTAAAAACTGAAAACTACCAGTTGGATAAATTGGTAAACAACCAGGGTGAAGCTTTTGATGATGAGTTGAAGCCGCTCGGTGTTGGTGGCTATTCAAAATCAGATACCACCGGGAAAAGAACGTTAACCAAGCCACAGGCTGTAATAGATTATGAAAAAAAGAATTCGGGTAAAAAGAAAGTGAAAACAAGGGATGGCCGCACCGGCTATTGATGTCATTTATTTATTGTCTTTGTCAAAATAATTCCTGAAGAATAATAGCTGGTATCTAACCGCATTGGCCCAGTAATACCAATCATGCTTGCCTGGTCGCTCGATGTAATCATGCGGTATCTTCAATTTAACCATCTTTTCATGAAGTGCATGATTGATACCGTAAAAGAAATCGTCTGTTCCACAATCGATGATTATCGCCACCGAATCCTTCGGATAATTCTCCACGACGTTGATGACTGAATATTTAATCCAATTTTCTGCATATTGGATGGTGTCGCCGATTCGCTTTATGACGTCAAACCTGTTACGCGAACTTTTCAGATCTACTCCGCCGCTCATGCTGCCACAGGCGCCAAATACATCTGAATGACGAAAGCCGAGGAATAAGCCGCCATGGCCGCCCATGCTCAGACCCGTGATCGCCCGGGCTTTTCTCTCCCTGATCGTTGGATAGTGCAAATCAATGTAGGCAGGTACTTCTTTACCAACATAGGTTTCATACCGCATCGACGCATCAACAGGGCTGTCAAAATACCAACTGCTATAATCACCATCCGGGCATACTATCATCAGTTTATATTCATCAGCATATTTCCTTAGTTCGGGAACCTTCATAATCCAGTTGCTGTAATTACCACTATAGCCGTGTAACAAATAAACAACCGGCAATGGCGTCCTTTTATCCTCTGCAATAGTTGGGCGGATAACAACACATTTAATGTCCTTTTGCATCGCATTACTATAAATATTTACAGTATCAACCGTAGCAGCACAAAGGGTTGTGAACGACGACAGAGCCACGATAATCGGAAGAAGCCGGTATGTCATATCAAAAAAAAGTTTTGTGAATTCAAGATACTAATATATATTTGATATCAAATTGATATCATCAAAACAAACTATATGGAAAAGATCATCAAACCGGTATCAGGGTTTCTAGTTCTGATATTTGTACTTGCCGGGGTAGGGCTCGGCATCTATTTAATCGTGAGCGCCATTCAGGCTGAAGACGTAAACCTGCTTCCTTTCTGGGCAGGGATTGTCCTGCTGCTCTTATCTATTTTTATTTCCTTCGGACTTACCATAATCAACCCTAACCAGGCCCGCGTGTGTACTTTCTTCGGGAAATACGTAGGAACGATTAAAGACGACGGACTGTTGTTTGTAAATCCCTTTTATAAAAAACAAAAAATATCCTTGCGGTCGAACAACTTCGAAAGCACCAAATTAAAAGTAAATGATAAAATGGGTAACCCGGTTGATATCGCGGCGGTGATTGTATGGCAGGTCAGCGATACCTATAAGGCGGTTTTTGATATAGCCAATTACGAACAATATGTAAAGATCCAGAGTGAATCAGCTGTCCGGCACCTCGCCACCAGTTGCCCTTATGATGAGATGGAAGATTCAACGGCAGAAGTGACTTTAAGAAATGGCGGAGAGAAAGTGATAGAAATGCTTGAACAGGAGTTGAGTGAAAGGCTATCTGCTGCCGGCATCGCCATTAAGGAAGCGAGGATAACACATTTAGCTTACGCCCCCGAGATTGCCGGGGATATGCTAAGGAGACAACAGGCAACTGCTATTGTTGCAGCCCGCTTTAAGATTGTAGAAGGCGCTGTAGGTATGGTTGAACTGGCGTTGGAAATGTTATCTAAAAAAGAGATCGTGGTGCTGGATGAGGAAAAGAAAGCGGCAATGGTAAGCAACCTGATGGTAGTGCTTTGCGGCGAACGAAGTGCTCAGCCTGTATTGAATACCGGAACCCTGTATCAATAAAATGATGATCTTAAATCCATCCTGTGAGTGATAAGAAAAATTTTGTATTGCGCATCGACAACGAGACATACAAAGCCCTCGAAAAATGGGCGGCGGATGAGTTTCGCAGCGTGAACGGCCAGATCGAATGGATACTTTCAGAAAAACTAAAGGAAACCGGCCGCATGAAGGATGCATCATCGAAAAATTCAAAAAACAAACGAAAAGACTAAATCCTGATTTGGACGAGTCGAACAAAAAAAACCACTTCAAAATACGGAAGTGGTTTTTTCTATTGATTGAATTATATTTTCAGAAACCTTTCTTTTCCTTAGCCTTTTGCATAGGATTCGGTCCTCCCTGTTGCCTTGCTCTTGGTGCACCCGTTCTTTGTTTGAATACCGTGAATTTAGATGGTGGTGATATCGTTTTCCATGTATTATTGCTTTCATTGATGTCGGCTGTTTCGCGATAAGGATCTAATTTGATGGATTCAACTTCCTTATCCTTTATAAATGTCTTTACCACTTTGTCCTCATTCAACCGCCATACCTGCGCCGGTACACGTTCAACTTCTTTCGTTCCATCTTTATAGGTCCATTCAAGAATGACCGGCATTACAAGGCCACCTTTATTACTGAATGTAAGTTCATATGCATGTCGATTGCCGTATTTAGCTTTCTCTGCATCTGTTGGCGGTTCAGATCCGCCGGCTGGAATTATAACTTCATATTTGCCGGTATCATAAGGCTCAATGCCACGTGCATATCGCCAATAAAAATCACGGAGACTTGTATCAGCATCGGTAGCAAATGTGATGCTTTTATCTTCCCTGTTCCTCCTGGGAGATAGATCATCGAAAGTATTAAGCATGGGTTTATCAAGAGCACGTTTTACTGTTCTCTCAGTTGTCTGTTCCGGAACCGTATTCATATCGGCTTTTGCATATTTGACTGTATCGAGAGAAATATCACAAGCCTCCGTTCCATAGAACCAACCCCTCCAGAACCAATCGAGGTCTTCTCCGCTCGCATCTTCCAATGTACGGAAGAAATCAGCCGGCTCAGGATGTTTGAAGGCCCATCTTCTTGCATACTCTTTGAAAGCATAATCAAACAACTCACGACCCATAATGGTTTCGCGGAGTATATTTAACCCCGTGGCGGGTTTGGAATAGGCATTGGGACCAAAACCAACTATGTTCTCTGAATTTGACATAATAGGTTCTAATTCATTTTTGGGAAGTTTCATATAATCAGTAATAAGATATGCCGGACCTCTTCTTGAAGGATATTTATTATCCCAGAGCTGTTCTGTCAGGAATTGAGTAAACGTATTTAAACCCTCATCCATCCAGCTCCATTGGCGTTCGTCGCTGTTAATGATCATTGGAAAGAAATTGTGACCCACTTCATGAATGATCACTCCAATCATCCCATACTTGGTAGCTTCACTATATGTTCCATCTTTTTCTGTACGTCCGTTATTGAAACATATCATGGGATATTCCATGCCACTGCTCGCCTCCACGCTTTGTGCCACCGGGTAAGGATAAGGTATGGTGAATTTGGAATAGCTTTTTATCGTGTGTGCAACTACCTTGGTAGAATAAGGCCGCCATAAGTTATACGCTTCTTTTGCATAAAAACTCATACACATGATCTTTTTGCCTTCAACGGTAACAGGCATGGCATCCCATACATATTTGCGGCTGCTTGTCCAGGCGAAGTCGCGCACATTATCTGCCTTAAATAGAAAGGTCTTTGTTTTAGTGCTCCTGTTTTTTTCTGCAGCCTTTGCTTCTGCTAATGTTACAATTTCGACGGGCTCTTTACTTGTTTGTGCTTTTTGCCAACGTGCTAATTGAGCCGGTGTAAGGTTCACCGCATAATTCTGACATTCACCTGTTCCCCCTACAACATGATCGGCCGGAACGGTCATTTGCACTTTGAAATTTCCAAATGTCAAAGCGAATTCACCACGACCAGTAAACTGGTGATTCTGCCACCCCTGGAAATCACTATATACGCAAAGGCGCGGATACCATTGAGACATGGTAAAAAGACAATTACCATCTTCCGGGAAAAGCTCATAGCCACCGCGACCGCCTCTTGTTCTGCGATCAGCGATCTTATAATTCCATTCTAATTTAAAAGCGAACCGTTGGCCGGGTTTTAGCGGAGTCGGAAGCTCAACCCTCATCATTGTCTTATTGATGGTATGATGCAGGGGTTTGCCTGCCGGATCTGTAAGCTTCAGAATATTAAATCCAAAACCATTATCGCCTTTTGTTTCATCTATTCTATCAATCTGCTGCTGGCTCATCTGGGATGTCATAGCATTACTTGTCTGGTAATTCGCATTATTTACACTGCTATGCTGGTTCTCATCCAACTGAAGCCACAGGTAAGTAAGTGTATTAGGGGAGTTATTGAAATAAGTGACCGTTTCACTACCGTTCAATCTAAAATTCTTTTCATCCAATTCACATTTGATGTCGTAATCACAACGCTGCTGCCAGTATTTCGGACCGGGAGCGCCGCTTGCGGTCCGGTATTCATTAGGAGTGGGCATGATGGTGCCTAACTGCTCGAATTTGTTACCATGATTACTGCCCGGGTTGTTTTGAATGTTTTGTGCATTGACCCCTTTGCCAAAACATGTGATGATCAACAAAAATGACACTGCGTTTCTCATGTTTGTGTATTTTATGATTTAAATGGAATTTTTTCGATAGCCATTTTCAAGGCTAAACTAAATACCGCGGCCGATAAAAAGATCACCCATTCCCGCCTGTTCACTTTCAATAGATCCTGAATGAGCTTGCCGACTATTAATGTTAATAAAACGATTACTATTTGACCAGCTTCCAATCCAAGATTAAAGCCAAACAATCCCCAGCCTATGCTTTGACCAGTTGCAAGAGTATAGCGTATGGCGCTGGCAAAACCCATCCCATGGATCAGTCCAAAGAACAGTGCAAGAAAATAGTTAATGCGAATCGACCGTGGAGTAAATTTTTTCTGAAACAAATTAGAAATTGCTGTAATAACTATTGTACAGGGAATAAGGAACTCAACCCAGTTGCGATTGAAGCGGATGACGTCAAAAACGCTGAGAGCAAGGGTGAGAGAATGTCCTATTGTAAATGCCGTAACCAGTATCAATACCTGTTTCCAGTCTTTGAGTAAATAAATAGCGGTAAGCGCAGCAATAAATAACTGGTGATCCAATGCATCCCAGCTAACGATATGTTCCCAACCCCATGGAAAATAAAATACAAAGTCCTTCATGTGCATCGTGGCCGTCCTTATAAAGCGAAAGATTTTAAAGGAATTGCCGTTAAGACCCCAAAATAATTCAGACTTTTGCAAACGAACAAAAGATTATTTCCAATGGTTACATCCGTCAATAGGTGGTTGAGTATTTCAACTCTCGTTTTGTTTACTGGCTTAATAGGGTATTATGAGCCAGGGATGGAAGCCAGGTCAATTGCTTTTCCCGCCGGAAGGATTCATCCTTTCCACGTTAGTACCACCGAGATCAATCATAACGTATCTGATAAAACATTGGAAATAAGCTGCCGGATATTTATTGATGATTTTGAATCATGTTTGTCAAAACAGTATCATGTGAAGGCTGATCTGTCAGCAGGCAGTGTTAAAACGAATATGGACACCCTGGTAAAAAAATATCTCAGCACACATTTGCAGATAAAAGCAGATGGCAAACCGGCAAGGGCGGAATACCTTGGATTTGAAAAGGAGGATGAAGCCGTAAATGTTTATTTTGAGGCCGGCAATATTGTCACGGTAAAGAAAATAGAGATAAACAATTCTATTCTACACGATCTGTATGATGACCAGATGAACATTATTCATGTTGTAGTAGAAGGAAACAGGAAGAGCACAAAGCTTGATTATCCGAAAAAAGAAGCAGCATTTAGCTTTTAGGTACTGTTGTCGTTACATTTATTTACTACTTGGTAATGATTAATGCGGTAAGCTGCATCAATCCTGCATTTCTTCCCTTAATTCTTCGCTGATCTTTACAAGCACTTTGTCGATCCTGTGTCCATCCATATCAATGATCTCAATTTTAAAACCTTTCCATTCAAATTTGTCTCCCGTCTTGGGAATTCGTTCCAGCCTGTGGAGGATGAAACCGGCCAACGTATCAAAGTCCTGTTCCCCTTCGTTCATCCATTCTGTCTTTTCAAACTTGGAAAGAAAATCGTAGAACGGAATTTGGGCATCTACCAGGTAACTGCCATCGTCCCGCTCTTTTACTTCATAATCTTCCATATCAGGTTGGGGGATATCTCCAATAATGGCTTCCAGGATATCATTTAGTGTAACCAATCCGAGAATGCTTCCATATTCATCCACAATAAAGCAGGAGTGGATCTTTGATTGCTTGAATTTTTCCATGACCTGGAAAGGGGTATTGTTTTCAGGAACAAACAATGCCGGTTTCATAATGTCCTTGAATAATTTATTATCGGGACTTACATACAGGTCCTTGATTGAAACAACACCCTTGATCTCATCAATATGCCCGTCGCAGATGGGGTAGACCGAATGAGGTTCTGAAGTTATTTTTTCTTTGATCTTTTCTTCATTGTCATACAGGTTAAACCATATTATGTCACTGCGATGCGTCATAAGCGACGTGATATTGCGGTCACCTAAATGAAAAACGCGGTTAATGATAGTTTGTTCCGTTTCATCAATTGTCCCGGCCTCTGTTCCTTCGGTGATCATCGTTTTGATCTCTTCTTCCGTTACGGCATCGTCTTTTGAACGTTTAATGTTGAATATCCTGAAAAACAACAGGCTGATCTTGTTGAGTAACCATACGATGGGGTGGGTAATTGTGGCAAAGGCATTCATGGGGCCAGCCACCAGTTTCGCGATCTTTTCTGCACGCAGCAGGCCAATCTGTTTGGGTATCAATTCCCCAAATATGATCGAAAGGAAAGTGACAATGATAACAACAATTGTGATTGAAATCGTGTCAGCATAAGGTTTTATGAACCCTATACGTTCAAGCAATGGCTGAAGATCTTTGCTGAACCGTTCGCCGGAATATACACCCGTAAGAATGGCGATCAGGGTGATACCGATCTGGGCGGCAGATAAGAATTTTTCAGGTGTATTCGAAAGGTCGAGAGCTTTCCGGGCATTCGCATCGCCCTTTTCAGCCTGGCTTTCCAACCTTGCCTTGCGGGCCGAAACCAGCGCAATTTCTGACATAACGAACAGGCCATTAATAAAAATCAACACCAGTAAGATAACAATCTCCATTTACGCTTCAAGTTGGTTGGTTATCGAAGATAACAAATCCGTATCGCTTATTGAACAGTTTACCTGTCAATATACCAATCATCATTCCAAATAATGCGCCGGTTAATATGTCCAGCGGGTAGTGAATTCCCACATATACCTGTGCATAAGCGATCAAACCTGCCCATAAAAAACCGATCCACGCCCATTTTCTGAGGATCTTGCGAAATGTTATGAAGAAAAAGGTGGCCATGCCAAAATGATTGGCGGCATGATTGGAGATAAAGCTGGATGCCTCGGTACAATTGTGGATCAAAAGACGCACATGGAAAAGGAGGTCAAGTTCCCGGCATGGACGCGGGCGGTAAAAATTCTTCTTGAACAAATAATTACCACCTAAATCCGTTAGGGCAACGGTCGCAATAAACAATAAGATCCACCACCCGCTGTTCTTTCGGAAATTGACGAGTACAAAAACGCCCAAAAACAAATAAAGTGGCGCCCAATGTGTCCCATTGCGCATAAAAGGCATGATCACATCAAAAGCCGGGTTAGTTAGTTGGCTGTTCAGCTTAATAAACAGCCATTGATCCCATTGCTCCAGTTTTTCAAATAAACCTGACCGAAGGAGGTAGAACATATCGTACAAAAATACCGATTGAAAGATAAACCGAAACCGATCTGTGGCTGGCGGTTATATAAAAGGCAGAATATAAACCGTCCTGAACGAATACTTGATTGATCTGGTTTAGTTAGGTTCACCTGGTCAACTCAAGCCAGTCGGTGATAAACATTAACACCCGGCTTTTGTTAAACCCGGATAATTTTTATTCTTTTGTGATTCTTTACCACCCCGATCTGAATAATTCTGATGCTTGTAAGGTATAAAATTCCAAAAACTATTTTATGGGTGATCAATTTATTCCTGATCTTCCTTGGGATCTTTACATTATTCAGATTTGCCACCTATTTTGCCTTTAAACCGAAAACGCTTTCTTTTTTTGACCTGGTCCCTTCTTTTTTGATGGGGATTCAATATGATCTGCGATGGATTGCTATCATTTTATTGCCAATTGTCATAATAAGTATGATTCCTTCCCTATCACCATTCTATGCAGCAAGAAATAAAAAATGGTGGACCTGGTACCTGGCTGTGGCTACCTTCATTGTGTTCTTCTTTTTTGCCGCTGATTTTGGCAGTTTTTCCTACAACCAAACCCGGATAGATGCAGGAGCCATGAACTTCACGGAAGATTTGGAGACCTCCGTAAAAATGCTGTGGCAAACTTATCCCATCATATGGATGATACTGGGGTTATTGGTTGCGGTGTTGCTCGTTCGCTGGATGTATCACCGGAGTCACTGGATGGTGATCAATCGAACCGAAGGATTGGGTATTCCCTATAACCGGAAGTATTTTGTCATAACTGCTATTGTCCTGGGATTTCTTGTTTATGGAAAATTATCCTGGCCGCCATTGAGCCGGGATGATTGTTTTAAGTTCAAAGACAGTTTCAAAGCCTATGTCGCCATTAACCCTTTGCAGAATTTCTTTTCTACACTAAAGCTTCGTACGCCGGAATACAACGAACAAAAAGCAAGACAGGCCTTTCCTTTAATGAAAGAATGGCTGCAGTTGCCACCGCAAAATGAATTTTCTTACCGAAGGGAGGTTTTACCGGGTAGTAAAGCATTGGAAAGTCATCCAAACATTGTTTTGGTGATGTGTGAATCGTTCAGTATGTATAAAAGCAGCATGAGCGGAAATCCATTAAATACAACGCCGTACTTCAAATCATTGACAGAAAAGGGAATTTTCTTTGACCGTTGCTTCTCTCCCCATTTTTCAACGGCGAGAGGTTTGTTTGCCCTTCTTACCGGGATCCCCGATGCGCAGCTTTTTAAATTCTCCAGTCGCAATCCGCTCGCGATAGAACAGCATACGATCGTCAATAATTTTGAAGGATATAATAAGCATTATTTTTTGGGTGGTAATCCTGAGTTCAGCAATTTCCAGGGATTGTTGAAGAATATTGACAACCTGCAGATGCATACAGAAAAAAGTTTTAATTCACCTAAGATAAACGTCTGGGGTATCAGTGACAAAGACCTTTTCCTGCAGGCCAACGAGATTTTTAAGAAAGAAGCAAGGCCCTTTTTTGCCATTGTACAGACTTCAGATAATCATCGTCCGTACATGATCCCGGAAAATGATACAGACTTCCAAAAAATAACAGTTTCCAATGACCAGTTGCACAAGTACGGATTTGAGTCACTCAATGAATTCAATACTTTCCGGTATGCGGACTATTGTTTTAAGAAATTTATTGAAGCGGCAGAGAAGGAGGATTATTTTCACAACACCATATTTGTTTTCA
The DNA here is from genome assembly GCA_025450235.1 of Chitinophagaceae bacterium. GTDB lineage: Bacteria > Bacteroidota > Bacteroidia > Chitinophagales > Chitinophagaceae > VBAT01. The sequence goes on from JANWHX010000243.1 coordinate 23,199, forward strand.
TTGGCGATCATGGCGTAGCGGGGAATGCAGAAGCGATGTACCCCACTGCCTGGACCGACTACCGCCTTACGGACGAACATGTACCGTTATTGTTTTACGCTCCTTATATTTTACCTCCGCAAAAAAGAAGTGAGGTCGTTTCGCAAATCGATGTATTGCCAACCATAGCAGGCATGGTACAGCAGCCTTATATCAACACAACATTAGGAAGAGATATCCTCGACCCTGCTAAAAGAAACAACTTTGCTTTTATTACTAATACCGCGGGCCGCATTGGACTTGTCAACGATGAGTTTTATTTTACAAAGGACATCAATTTTCCCGATGGTATGTTAGTGCCCGTAAAATTGGACGGTATTTCATACAGTAAGGCGCAACGCGATTCTATTAAACAGCGAATGACTGAGTTCACTTCGGCATTTTTTGAAACAGCGAGATATTTGATCATGAATAATAAGCCAATTAAATCTCATTAAGACCGATATGCAGGCACCTGGTGGTTGAGATCTTTGGAGTTTAACGCCTGCGCTTCAGCCAGGTTAGATGAGTCTACGTCAATGCATCCGTCTTTCTTCCATCACTATACAATCTCTTTTCTTTATCTGCCGGTTTCGGATCTTTTTTTCTGCCCATGACGATAAGCCTCGGTGTTTTTCGCACATCATAACCATGCAGATCATAGTCCCCAAACACTTCTTCCACCTGCATGCCGTGATAACTTAGCATGTCGGTAAAATCCCCGAGAGAGAATTTGGTGACGATCTCGGTAAATTCCAAAGGCGAAGTCAGTGAAGGGTCAGCTATTTTTATCTTCTTATAGAAATGGGAGTTATTGTCCCATTTTTGTATGTCGTAAGTGGTGCCGTTATAATTTTTGGTAACTCCGGGCAATAAATGATCCTCGGCATGGTGGACATTCAGATAGTCAATTACTAATGTCCCGTTGGGCTTCAGACTTCGGGTGATGGTTCGAATGGCGGCCTCATGTTCCCGGGCTGTTCTGAAATATCCAAAGCTGGTAAAAAAGTTAAATGCATGATCAAAATAATTGCCCCAGAAGGGTAAGCGTATGTCATGCACAAAAAAATGAAGATTATCGTTTTCTCCGGGGGAGCCCGTTTGGCCACCCTGTTTTGCGAACTCAATACTGGCGGGCGACAGATCGACACCCGTCACATCAAACCCCATAGCCGCTAATATCCTACTATGTCTTCCCCTGCCGCATGCCACATCCAAAATACGGCTGCCGGGTTTTAATTGAAGATGGTCCACCAGTCTGCGGATAAAGGCCCCGGCCTCTTTTTCATCCCGTTCAAAATAAAGTTTATGGTAAAAAGGAGAATCAAACCAATCCCTGAACCATTCCCGTTCTGCCATACATTATTTTTTAAACAAATGTAGGAACTAGGGTGTGTAAATGGTGTTTTTAACATAAAGAGTAGTGGGTTAGTTTAAATTAGCCACGGATGCACGGATTAAGGTCGGATTCTGAAACTCCGTGCACCCGTGGCTTCTGTCTAAGAAGTTTAATGCATCATTTTTCAAACTGTGCCACTACCTCAAAAAGAGCAGGAAGGTTGTTGAACCCGAATACCGTATTTTTGCTGTCCGAAAAATAAACTACCACTGTGGCATTGATCAAGAGTATATCCGGTATCCGGGGAACCATTGGAGGCATAACCGGCGAAAATCTATCTCCCGTTGATATTGTGAAATTCACGGCTGCGTATGGTAGCATCATTACAAAAAACAGCCATCCGAAAATTGTGGTAGGTCGTGATGGCCGTATAAGCGGCCCGATGGTTCGCGACCTGGTCGTAAGTACTTTGACTGCGCTTGGTATCGACGTTGTCGATCTTGGTCTTTCGACCACACCTACAGTTGAACTGGCAGTGAAAATGGAAAACGCCGGGGGTGGTATTATCCTTACTGCCAGCCATAATCCCAGGGAATGGAATGCATTGAAACTCCTGAACAACGAGGGAGAGTTTATTTCTGCTGACATCGGCGCACAGGTCTTGAAAAAGGCAGCGGCGGAAGATTTTGTTTTTGCCCCTGTAGATAAACTGGGTACTGTTACAATGAACAATAGTTATTTGCAAAAGCATGTTGATGCAGTTGTCAAATATCCTTTGGTAGATGCGAAAGCGATCGCGAAACAAAACTTCAGGGTGGTAGTTGATGCCGTCAATTCAACCGGCGCGACCTATGTACCGGCCTTGCTGAAGGCATTGGGTGTGGAGCATGTGATCGTGTTGAATTCCGAGGTAAATGGAAAATTTGCGCATAATCCTGAACCATTACCGGAGCACCTGGCTCAATTGAGCAGTGAAGTGGTGAAACAAAAAGCAAGCCTTGGTATTGCGGTGGATCCGGATGTTGATCGTCTTTGTTTCGTATGTGAAGATGGGAGTATGTTTGGTGAAGAATATACACTGGTAGCTGTTGCTGATTATATATTGAGCAAAAGAAAAGGAAATACAGTCAGCAATATGAGCAGCACAAAAGCGCTGAAGGAAGTGACGATGAAGCATAACGGTGAATATTTTCCTTCAGCAGTGGGAGAGGTGAACGTGGTAAAAAGGATGAAAGATGTCAGTGCTGTTATTGGTGGCGAAGGGAATGGCGGTATCATCGTTCCCGATTTTCACTATGGCCGTGATGCATTGATTGGGATCGGTTTATTCCTGACACATCTCGCGGAATATAAAAAGAGTATCAAATCACTTCGGGGCACTTATCCTGACTACTTTATTTCCAAGAATAAGATTGAACTCGAAAATGGATTCGATTTGAATTCCATTTTTGATAACATAAAGAAGAAATACAAGAACAATCCTGTCAATACGGAAGATGGTTTAAAGATCGAGTTTGGAAATGACTGGGTTCATCTCCGCACCTCAAACACTGAACCTATCATTCGCATCTATGCTGAAAGTGATTTCGAATCCAAAGCAAATAATATTGCGCACAGGCTGATGCAGGATATCAGGGAGTTTATGTGAGAGTTGGAAAGTCAGGAAAGTCGGAAGGTCAGGAAAGTCCGAAAGTCAGAAAGTCCGAAAGTCAGAAAGCCCGAAAGTCAGAAAGACCGGAAGTCCGGAAGAAGAGAGAAGCAAGGTGAATCGGGCACATCGACAACACTGAATTTGGTATCAACTCAGTTTTTTTCTCAGCGAATTTATCATCACTAACAATTCTTCGCATAGTTTGTATATTCTTTCAAAGTCATCGTTTGCAAGGAATCCTCTGCGTTTAGCCAGGTGCAGGCATGCCACGACTTCGATATCTGATCTCAACGCGATGCCAAGAAATCTTTTAAATTCCAAATTTGACTGACCTGTTGATCCTTCAGCAATATTCAATGAAATTGAGTCGGCTGCACGCTTAATTTGGGAGGTCAAAACATATAATTCGTCCTTTGGAAAATTCTTTGATAGTTTATTAATGACATCGGAAAGGACTACGGCTTTTTGCCAGACCTGCAGCTTCTCAAATTTGAATGCCATACCGAATCAAGTTGTATTCAACAAATCTACTTATCGGTGTGCAGTAAGCCATGTGAATTTAACCTCAAAAGCCCGTATTTTACTCAAGAAACTCTATATCCTGCTATGCTATCTGACTTTTGGTCTTTTTGAATTTTCGTCTTCGGTCTTTCCGGTCTTTCTGACTTGCGGACTTCCTGTCTTTCCGACTCTTTATATCAACTTATCCGCCGTTATCGGCAACTCCCTTACCCTTTTTCCTGTTGCATGAAAAATAGCATTGGCCACAGCTGCCGCAAAGCCGACGATACCAACTTCACCCATTCCTTTTGAGCCAATAGGATTTAATATTGGATCAGGTTTATCTACAAACAATACTTCCACTTTGGGCACATCTGCATTTACAGCCACATGATAATCAGCAAAATTATTATTCACCCATCTTCCATAACGATGATCAATAACTCCTTCTTCCATCAATGTCATGCTGATGCCGCCAACAGCAGAACCGATAATCTGGCTTTCCGCAGTTTTATAATTAACAATCTTTCCTGCATCTACTGCTGATACCACTCTTGTTACTTTGACAACTCCTGTAATGGAATGTACTTTTACTATTACAAAATGAACGGCATAAGAATAAGCTGTATGATTAGCCATTGGATTAGCAGGTGATTGTTCCAGCAATTCGATCTGCGGCAACCCTGCATTCTTCATAGCATCAGCATAAGTTATTTTTTTGGAACGATCAGATGCAAGTATCATAGAGCCGTTTTCAAATACCAGGTCCTCGGGTTTTACTGAATGTATCAGTTGAGTATGAAATACAGGATTGTCCTTGATCAGGTCGGCAAGCTTCTTCCTGATATTCATACATACATTGTGCACGGCAGTTCCTAATGTAGACGTCGTTCCCGAGCCACCCTGGAAAGGACCAGGCGGGTAATTGGAATCGCCCATTTCAAATTTGATCTGGCTTGCCGGTATCCCAAATATGTCTGAAGCCAATTTGGTCATCGAAGTCGCTGTACCGGGTCCCATATCAGTGACACCGGTTTGCAACACCAATGTTCCATCCTGCAGGAATTTCGCCGATACTTTTGCATCTCCTCTCCATGCGCTGAATATGCCTGAACCCATTCCATAGCCGATCAGCCAATCTCCCTCTTTCATGGATCGGGGCTCACGGTTGCGTTCATTCCATTTGATTTTATCAACACCCATTTGGTATGCTTCTTTCAAAAACTTACTTGAATAAGGTTTATTTGATTCAGGATCGGTTTCTGCATAATTGCGCAAGCGAAATTCAATGGGGTCCAAATTGAGTGCATAAGCCATTTCATCCATTGCTGACTCCAATGCATAGGCTCCGGTTGTTTCTCCGGGTCCTCGCATCCATGTAGGCTGGCTGAGATCTAATGGGTAAACTTTATACCTTGTATTTACATTAGGGCAGGCATATAATGATCGTGAGCCATTGACAATTCCTTCAGTGAATACCTGGTAAGAAGCGGTCATTGCCATTGCTTCATGCGTAATGCCTGTCAGCTTTCCATTTTTCGAAGCACCGATTGCAATTTTTTGTATTGCCTGCGGACGATAGCCCACCATAGTAAACATTTCACTTCTTGTCAGCATCAGCTTTAAAGGCTTGCCCACTTTCCTGGCGCCGATCAATGCGGCGATAGAATGCGGCCATGTATTGAATGCCGAGCCAAATGCGCCTCCAACATATTGAGTGATGACACGGACATTTTCATTCTTTAGTCCAAATGCACGTGCAATACTTGACTGCGTACTGCTTAATGTTTGCGTTTTTTCATATACCGTTACTTTATCTTGTCCTTCCCAATTGACGGTGAGTGCATGTATCTCCATGGGGTTATGTACTTCAAGAGGCATTGAATACTCCACTTCAATTTTCACTTCTGCATTTTTCCATGCATCCGCTTCTCCTCTTACATAGTCTTTGAAATTATTGCCTTCAACCGGTTTACCTGTTTTTATTGCTTCGTTCAGATCGGTGTTGTGTTTATCTTTTTTATACGTTGCTTTTATCAATGAGGCGGCATACACGGCCCTTTCATACGTATCCGCTACAACTATTGCAATCGGCTGGTTACTGAACCGAATAATATTATCCGTAAATACCCGGAATCCCCTGTTGACTTCAGGTCGTTTAGCAATATCTGCAGCAGTCGATTCATACCCCGGCAGCTTCGGACAATTAAGATGTGTAACTACAGCCAATACACCCGGTGCATTCTCTGCCCCTTTTGTATCCATGCCTGTAATAGTCCCCCTGGCAATAGTGCTTTCAGCCAATACACCATAAACCATCCCGGGAAAATCATATTCAGCCGAGAATTTTGCTGAACCGGTTACTTTTGGTATTCCGTCAACACGGTCTATGAAAGGAGGAATTGTAGTTGATGTCTTATCCATAAAGATTATATAAAAATTTTGTTACCGCTTATTACTACTGTCCTGGTCCATTGCGTTGCGCCATCATCGTCCCCTCTTTATTGAGCGACCCACCCCGGTCGTTTTAGTTCAGGGTTTCCTAAACTCGCCCCTCCGAGGAGGGGATGAACCCGAAAGCAGTAGGTTGTTTACTGCCTGTATTCAAAGGCTACCATTTTCGTGATTCTGGATTGGTCATCGCATTCCTTTTTCTTTTGACAATATCACTGACCCCATATTTGTTCTCATATTCCAGTATCCATGTTTCGATTTCTCTAACTGCAGCTTCAACTTTATTGACAATGAGCATAGCATCGAACCGAACTTACGCCTGCCATTTCTAACTCTGTTTGCCTTGACAAATCTCTCTCTTCTGCTTTCTCTTCAAGATGAGTTATCCCATCTACTTCCAATGCTAATCGCAGATCCTTGCAATAAAAATCAACAATATAATTTCCAATTGGCCTTTGCCTGTCGAAATCATAACCCATCAGTTGACCGTTCTTTATTTCGTTCCATAATTTCACTTCAGAGAACGTCATGTTTTGACGAAGTTCTTTTGCTCTTTCTTTCAGAATTGGATTATATGGAATGATTTTTCTTATCATTTTACCCACCCCGGTCGTTTTAGTTCGGGGTTTCCTAAACTCGCCCCTCCAAGGAGGGGATGAACCCTAAAGCAATAATTTTTTTACTTTAAGAATTGGATTATATGGAATGATTTTTCTTATCATTTATTACCCACCCCGGTCGTTTTAGTTTAAAGTTTCCTTAATTCGCTCCGCCGCGGCGGAAGGGGATGATTCCTAAAGTTGAAGTGCTAAACCATCGCCTTCATCAACGCCTCTACAATCGCTACCGGTCCCATCTTCAATTTAAAATTATTATGCCCGTAACCCCGGGCTCCTTTCATTGCAAGTTCCGCTGCCTTTGTAAAGTTTTCCCTGGAGGCTGTCTTACCAACCAAAAACTTTTCTGACTCTGTCAATCGCCAGGGTTTATGCGCTACACCACCCATTGCCAGTCTTGCATTCTTAATTGTATTGCCGGTTAATTCCAATGCGGAAGCAACCGATATCAATGCAAAAGCATAAGAAGCCCTGTCACGTATTTTTAAATAATAGACATTTTTGGTAAAGGGATTTTTCGGGATATTCAAACCTGTGATCAATTCACCTTTGGCCAGCGTATTATCTTTTGAAGGATCAGTCCCCGGCAGGCGATGAAAATCTGTAAATAGTATTTTACGTTCGCCTTTTGGTCCGCTAACGGTGATTGTAGCCTGTAATGCAGCCAATGCTACACACATATCGCTTGGATGCACGGCAATGCATTTATCACTGGCACCAAAGATGGCGTGCATACGATTGTAACCCTGCAACGCTCCGCATCCGCTTCCGGGCTGGCGCTTGTTGCATGGCATGGCGATATCATAAAAATAAGTGCATCTTGTTCTTTGCATCAGGTTGCCACCAACAGTGGCTGCATTTCTCAGTTGAGGCGATGCTCCTGCATTCAATGCCATTGCCAGCAGTGGATAATTCTTTTTCACTGTTTCGTTTTCCGAAACGTCACTGTTGATTGCCAATGCGCCAATGCTTAACCCCGCAGCCGTCTCTTTTATTTCTTTTAATGGAAGACCATTAATGTCGATGAGCCGGGTAGGAGCAGTTACTCCTTTTTTCATCAGGTCAACCAAATTGGTTCCGCCAGCTATAAAACGGCCCGTTGGATTTTTTGCCAGCACATCAACAGCGGCTTTCACTGATGATACTCTTGAATATTCAAAGTTGATCATAGTTATTGCCCTCCTTTTTTTACTTTAATCATTGCGTCAACAATATTGGGATAAGCCCCGCACCGGCAGATATTGCCACTCATGAATTCTCTGATTTCCTCTTCATTGTTGGCATGACCTTCACGGAGGCATGCAATGGCAGACATGATTTGTCCCGGCGTGCAATAACCACATTGGAAACCGTCATGTTCGATAAAAGCCTCCTGCATCGGGTGAAGTTTATCACCATTTGCTATTCCCTCAATCGTGGTGATCTTCCTGCCTTCATTCATTACAGCTAATGAAAG
>JANWHX010000244.1 GCA_025450235.1 Chitinophagaceae bacterium
AACAAACATATTGATATCCAACTTTGCATAAACGGTAACGAGCAAATCGGGTGGAAGCCAAGAGAGAAATGCAAAACGGAGAACGGCGCTTATAATGCAGAAAAAGATGTTCAGTTTTATGGTGATCAACCCGATACTTTTTTTCAATTGACTAATGGACAGTTTGCAATTTTCTTTCCCGAAGATGTTCATGCGCCTATGATCGGTGATGCGGAAATAAAAAAGTTAGTGATCAAAGTAAAAATATGATCTATTGCCCGGCCACTTTAGGGCCGGGACAAAATATCAATCTCATTGTTCCGGGCTTTAGCCCAACAAAAACAATCAAATTAAAAATGGCAACAAAACAGACTATAACAGATGTAATCGTCAGCCAGGGAATCCTTCCTTTGTATTTTAACGCAGACGAAACTGTGAGCGTAGAAGTATTACGGGCAATGTATAAAGCCGGTATCAAAGCAGTTGAATATACTAATCGTGGGGAAGCGGCTTTAAGAAATTTTAAGAAATTAGTTGAAGTAAGAAACAATGAAATGCCGGGCTTGATGCTTGGTGTAGGTACGATAAAAAACTTACAGCAGGCCGAAGACTATGTAAAAGCCGGGGCTGATTTTTTGGTGAGCCCGGGGTTGGTACCGGAAGTAGCTGCGTATGCCATCAACAAAGATATTTTTTATGCTCCCGGCTGTATGACACCTTCAGAAATTATTGCCGCAGAAAATGCAGGAATCGGTTTTATAAAACTTTTTCCGGGTAACATGCTGGGCCCGGATTTTCTATCAGGTATCAAAGATATCTTTCCTAAATTACTATTCATGCCCACCGGTGGTGTTGATACCACGAAAGAAAATATCGAAGGCTGGTTCAAAGCAGGTGTTTGTGCAGTCGGTATGGGAAGCAAACTGATCAGTAAAAAGTTAATGGAACAAAAAGATTACCTTACTATTGAAAAGATGACAAGAGAAGTAGTGGCACTGATTGCTTCAATAAAAAAATGATTGCTTCATGCAACAAGCCATAGGAAAATACAGGTGGACAATTTGCGCATTATTATTTTTCGCTACCACAGTCAATTATTTAGACCGGCAGGTATTAAGTCTTTTGAAACCCAGACTTGAAGAGATCTTTGGGTGGTCTAATACAGATTATGCAAATATTGCTTCAGTGTTTCAATTTACGTACGCAATATCCATGTTGTTTGCCGGGCGTATTATAGATAAGCTTGGTACCAAACGAGGCTACTCATGGGCGATTATTATATGGTCCGTGGGTGCTATGATTCACGCGTTAGCCATACCGATAGGGGAGGGCCTTTCGGCAGTTCTCGGATGGATAGGGATCGTAACGGTACCTGTTTCAATTTTGGGTTTTATGTTTGGCCGTGCTGTATTAGGCTTCGGCGAGTCAGGAAATTTTCCTGCAGCTATTAAAGCGACTGCTGAATATTTTCCCAAAAAGGAAAGGGCCTTTGCTACAGGTATCTTTAATTCTGGTACGAATATAGGGGCCATCCTGGCTCCGTTGACAGTTCCGTGGATCTATAAAAATTGGGGCTGGGAATCTGCGTTTTTAATTATTGGGGCAGTTGGCCTTTTATGGCTGTTTTTTTGGCATCAGTTTTATGAAAAGCCTGAAAAACAAAAAAGATTGTCGGCGGAAGAACTGGCTTTTATCAATAGTGATGATGCAGAATCAAAAACTGCTGTTACGGATGATAAGACAGAAAAAGTAGCATGGTTCAGATTATTACGTTATAAACAAACGTGGGCCTTTACGTTTGGTAAGTTCATGACTGACGGAGTTTGGTGGTTTTTTTTATTCTGGCTGCCGGCCTATTTAAAAGATAATTATGGCATAGTGGATGAAAAAGTAATAGCACCGCTGACTGTGCTGTATAGTATGACTATGTTTGGAAGCATTGGGGGTGGCTGGTTCCCTATGTATTTTATACGAAAAGGTTACGCGCCCTATGATGGCCGGATGAAAGCTATGCTTTTGATAGCACTAATTCCCCTGGTGGTTCTGGCTGCCCCATATCTTGGCCATATCAGCTTTTGGCTTCCTGTTATTTTGATAGGGATTGGAGCTTCGGCTCACCAGGCATGGAGTGCCAATATTTTTACAACTGTTTCGGATATGTTTCCCAAAAAAGCAATTGGGTCTGTGGTTGGTATAGGTGGTATGGCCGGGGGACTAGGGGGTGTGCTGGTCACAAAAGTAGGAGGAGCTTTATTTGATCATTATAAAGCGTTGGGTCATATTGAAACCGGTTATACTATAATGTTTGTTTTCTGTGCCGTAGCTTATTTGATAGCCTGGATGGTGATGAAAGCATTGGTGCCTAAATATAAACTGATCACTGATCTATAAGATAACTGCTGATCCCCGGGGAACGATATTATTTTTTCTCCCAGATCGTCCTTTTAAAAACAGCTTCAGTAAAAAAATTGCCACCATTGCACTGGTTGTTTTGGGGTCCGGCAAAGCCACCCACATGACATAACGTTCTGCATTCGCCGTCTTTTATCGCGGTGGTGCCGTCAGCGACGCGCCTCGTGTCCGGCTCATATGCATATACCACCTTTCCCTTGAATTGATATTCCTTTACGCTTCCAACAAATGACTGAGGGTCTTTACTGATTTCATTGATGTCTTTGTAAATGCAGGAAGGTACTCCGGAAGCTATTTCCGGGTTGTGGCAGGACATTACGATCAAAACGGCCGATAAGATGAAGACAAAAGCCTGTTTCATATTTTTAACTAAGATGCAGGTAGATGAACAGGCGTTGCATCAGCCATATATTCTATCTATCGCATTTTTATATTTTTCCGTGATCACTTTTCGTTTCATAGACATTTTAGGTGTCAGTTCACCGGTATCTATGCTCCATTCACCAGGTAATAATTCAAATTTTTTTATCTGCTCTACATGATTAAAATACTTGTTAAAACTTTCAACAAGATCTTTATATAATTCGATCACTTTCGGATGGCGGATGAGTTCTTCATTGGTTCCATCAGGTACGGCATTGTGACGGGCCCATTCACGAAGATTGGGAAATGATGGAATAATCAATGCGCCCACAAATTTTCTTTCCGGTCCTACGATCATTACCTGCTCAATAAAGGGGGATTCTTTTAATTTATTTTCAACAGGCAATGGGGCTACATATTTACCGCCGCTTGTCTTAAAGAGCTCTTTTTTACGGTCTGTTATTTTCAAAAAATTGTCTGCGCTAAGTATACCAATGTCGCCTGTGTGAAACCAACCGGCACTAATCTCCTGCGCTGTCAGGTCGGGACGTTTATAATATCCCAGCATTACATTGGGTCCCTTACAAAGTATCTCTCCGTCCTCGGCGATCTTTACCTGTACACCATCGATCAACGGACCTACTGTGCCGAACATTCTCCCTTCTTCTTCGTAACGATTCACAGCAATGACCGGCGATGTCTCGGTAAGCCCATAACCCTCCATGACTATAATTCGGGCGGCAGTAAAGATCCGGATCAATCTCACCTGGCAGGCCGCCCCACCGGTAACAATACATTTGATATTATTACCAAGAGCTTCTCTCCATTTGCTAAAAATAAGTTTATTCGCAAGGCTCAACTGTGCATTGTACCAGGCGCCCTGGTTCTTATTTATCTCAAACTTTTCAGCAAGACCATGGGCCCAGAAGAATAGTTTTTTCTTTACACCAGTCAATTCATTTCCTTTCTGCATAATGCGATCATATACTTTCTCCAGTAACCTGGGGACCGTGGTAAACATTTGTGGTTTTACTTCTCTCAGGTTATCTGCAATAGTCTCCAGGCTTTCGGCATAATAAATAGAAGTACCATTGAAGAGGTATATGTAAGAAACCATTTTTTCAAAAATATGATTGAGCGGCAGGAAGCTCAAAGCTTTTGTATTACTACCCGGGGGAAAACACGGAATACAAGCCATTACATTGGAAAGAATATTGCGGTGACTCAACATGACTCCTTTCGGCGTGCCCGTGGTGCCGGAAGTATAGATAATAGTGGCAACATCTTCATACCCGATCTTATCGGCAATCGGTTTTATCCGTGCAATTAGGTCAGGAGTACTGAGTGCCGTGACCTCTTTCCAGTGTCTTGCATTGACCACATGTTCAAAAGTGAAGATCTCTTTGATCGATGGGACACGACTTTTGATATTCGATACTTTTTGAAAGGTGTCTTCATCATTTACAAAAACAATCTTTACCTGCGCATCACTTAGTACGAATTCCAGTTCATTTACATTAATAGTGGGATAGACCGGAGTTAACAAAGCGCCAATCTGTTGTACGGCCAGGTCAAGCATAAGCCATTCGGGCCGGTTCTTGCACAAGATGGCTACCTTATCTCTTCCTTCTACCGTCATATCATTTGGCCCGACACCCAAACTTAATAAACCGGCGCTCAGGTTGTTGACAATTCCGGTTACTTCTTTTGTGCTGTATGTTTTCCATTGACTATTTTCTTTACCAGCCAGCATTACATCAATCGGTTGCCTTTCGAGGTGGTATTCAATACAATCAAATAATCGTTTGGGTTCGTTCATGTTGCAATCATTATGTTTTTTTCAAGATCAATGACAACTATATACGTCATTTAACTATTGAAGGCTTGGTAATGTCTCATTTTGCCGGTCCTAAGGACTCCCTTGGAGGAAGACGAAAAGAAAAAATGATTTGGAAATCAAACTTACCGCCTTACCGTCTATTTTCAAACTGAGACTCTACCGAAGGCTTTAATATTTTAAGCCATTTCTTCATGGCCCGCCCGGGCCTCTTACCGGTAAAGTTCAGACAAACAAATTAATCAAAAACTAATTCAAAAAAAAGTCCCGCCACAGGCGGGACTTTTCACAATAATATGTAAAGATTTATTGGTAATACTGTCCACCCGGCATCTTAAACACGCGGGTTTTCTGAAAATTATTGAAGGCCGTATATTGCTCGGCGTGGGTTTTTGTCCAGTCGTCATAAGCGGTGAGATCTTCCACAGGACCAAACAGCCATTGATTATACGCTTCAAACATCCCTTCCTGCAGTAATTGCCTTTGAAAGTCGAAAAGCTTGAACGGGAAACGGGTAGAATTGTTCGCATACCAATCCAATATGAAGCGTGATCGTATCATTGTCAGCGACTCCACGGTTATGCCTTTATTGGCCAATGAAGACTGTTTGTTCATAGCCTGCAGGAATGCCCTGGCGAATTCGCTTTTATTTTTTTCTTCTCCCTTCATCAGGTCGGCTTCAGCAAAAAGCTTTTCTTTATATCCTTTCAATAAAAGTTGCTTCATTGCGGCGCCCCTTTCTGTCAGGCTTTCCATATTTACAAATATCTCACCATATAATAAGCCCCATACTTTGTCTTTTGTATAGAAATAATACAATGAGGCATTGTAATAGTTACCTGCATATGCCGGATCCAATTCAATTCCCTTTTCCCATTGTTCAATGGCCGAATAGTCTTTTGTTGCCCAAAGCAATTCACCATATTCACTGTATAAAGGGCCGCTTTTCGGAAACTTTTTCAACCCTTTCTTGTACACCCTTTCACAATCCTTCGCCTGCTCAAGCGCCTTGTAAATATTACCTGCCAGCTGGTAAACGACTACATCCGCATCGTCACGGTCCAACAGCACCTTTGCGCCATCCAGGGCTTTTACATAATCCCGTTTCAGGTAATAACACATCACAAGATCCTTTTGCAATTCCAGGTTGTTTTTATCCTTCTGCAATGCACGCACAAGGACGACGGCTGCATTATCAAATTCGCCTGCCCGCATGAATGCTTTCGCATTTTCATGCAAAGTCTTTGGGTCGTCCGCCTGCGCAAAAATGGTTATCGCAAAAAAAGAGATAAGAAGAACAGAAAAAAACTTTTTCATATACAAATCAGATTTAAGAAATGCTGGTGGACGCAATTGCAAAAATAATGAATATTCCAGGGCCCGGGACCATTATAAACCCATAAGGTTTTATTAAAAAAGGGGGCGCATTTATTTAAAACCAAAATGACTATCCGGATATAGAAACCAAAAATATATTTGAACCATCCCTCCTTCGTCGGGACAGGCTCCGGACATAGGCAATAATAGAAGGAAACACATAGGCTTGCTCCAAAGGAGTCTTTCGGATCGGCACGCTTTCTATGTGAAAGCCTATGTGTTTCTATGTCCTATGTGGTTCAATTCCCAGGTTGCTATATTACGATAGTCAATAAAACCAATAATAATTACCTAAAGAATACGGCACATATAACAGGTTCCAAAACCGTATAGGTTTGTTTTCAAATCAAATGCGTCAATAATCCGTCTCTGAGCTTTGGCTCAAACCAGGTGCTTTTCGGAGGCATCACCTTTCCACTGTCAGCAATATCAAATAATTGGCCAATGGTTACCGGGTATAAACTAAATGCAACTTTCATGTCACCACTGTCGACCCTTCTTTCCAGTTCTTTCAAGCCTCGTATGCCACCCACAAAATCAATTCGTTTATTAGTACGCTGATCGCTGATATCAAGTATCCTGTCCAGGATATTGTTGGAAAGAATAGTGACATCTAATATACCGGTCGGATCGTTTGTAAAAGTTCCCTTCCGCGCAGTAAGAATATACCACCGGCCGCCGAGATACATTCCAAATTCATGTAACTGGGATGGCTTCACCGGCTCAGGACTTTGTGTTATAAGAAAATCATCCTGCAATGCACTTATAAAGTCCTCGGCATCCATGTCATTCAGATCTTTTACAACACGATTGTAATCCCAAATAGCTAATTCGCCCGCCGGGAAAATCGTTGTCAGGAAAGATTGTGCTGCTTCGGTAGTAGCCAGTTGCCTACTCACCTTCGCGGCCGAGGCAGCCCGATGATGACCATCGGCGATATACGTGGCGGGTACTTTGGCTGCAAAGGTTTTCGTAATAGAACTGATCGCCTCATCATTATCTATTACCCAAATGGTATGTTGAATGCTATCAGCAGCTTTGAAGTCATAAAGCGGCGGATTATTTTTTTTCCAGTTATTGATAACATCGTTGATCTCCTTTACGTCGCGATAGGCTAAAAACACATTCCCGGTCTGCGCCCTTGTTGTTTTGATATGATTGATGCGATCCTGTTCCTTTTCAGGTCTTGTAAACTCATGTTTTTTGATCACGTTGTTGAAATAATCAGCAATGGCAGAAACACACACCAAACCTGTTTGGCTTCTGCCATTCATGATCAGTTGATATATGTAATAGCAGGGTTTTTCTTCTCTCAACAATATGCCATCATTGATGAGTTGCTGAAGATTGGCTGTTGCTTTTTCATACACTGAATTGCTGTGAATGTCGGTGTTGTCGGGAAGGTCAATTTCAGATTTGGTAACATGTAAAAAAGACTGTGGATTTCCCTTTGCTTCCTGTTTCGCCTCAGTGCTGTTTAATACATCATAAGGTCTTGATGCTACTTTATCGGCCAGTTCTTTTTTCGGTCGTAATGCCCTGAACGGGGAAATGATCGCCATCCTGTTATCCTTTTTTATTTGCAAAGTCTTTCATAAGATCGGTCAATGCTGCAATGCTTTCGAGCTTCAGTGCATTATACATCGAAACCCGGAAGCCTCCTACGCTCCGATGGCCCTTAATGCCCACCATACCTTCCCGTTTACACAGATCAAGAAATTCTTTTTCACGGGTTACGTCCTGCAGTATGAATGTGGCATTCATGAAACTTCTGTCTTCTTTGACAACCACGCCTTTGAATACAGGCAAAGTATCAAGGGTATTATAAAATAATGCCGCTTTTGCGTTGTTTAGTTTTTCAAGAGCAGCTACTCCGCCTTGTTTTTTCAACCAGCGTAGCGTCAGCAGGGCAACATACACTGCAAATACCGGCGGCGTATTGAGCATGCTTGCTTCCTTTATATGTGTCCGGTAATCAAGAATCGTAGGTATCGGTTTACTTACTTTTCCAAGAATATTTTTATTCACTACTACGAGATTCACGCCAGCAGCGCCCATATTTTTTTGGGCACCGGCATAGATCAGGTCGAATTTGTTAAAATCAAGTACCCGGCTCATGATATCACTGCTCATATCAGCGATCAGGGGCACTCCGCAATCGTAAGGTATTTTTTTCCATTGCGTACCGGCAATCGTTTCATTAGTTGTAATATGTAAATACACTGCGGTCGGACTAACAGACAGGTTTTTGGGGATAGAAGTATAATTATTTTCCTTCGCCGATCCGGCTATCTCGACATGACCAAACAATTTTGCTTCTTTTATAGCTTTAACTGCCCATGTGCCGGTATCAGCATACGAGGCGAGATCATTTTCATTCAGCATATTCATCGGGACCTGCATGAATTGGGTCGTAGCGCCGCCATGCAAAAACAAAACTTCATGGTCAGCGTCTAATTGCATGAGTTCTTTTGTTAAAGCTCTTGCCTCAGCCATTACCGGTTCAAACAAATTGGTTCGATGACCAATTTCAAGAATAGATAGTCCTGTTTCATTAAAATCAATAACAGCGCGGCTTGCTTCTTCAAAAACTTCTTTGGGAAGAACAGAAGGGCCCGCGTTGAAATTATGGATCACAGATTTCACAGATTCAATCATCGTTTCAGAATTAGTAAAGCTGCAAAGATACGGTGGGATGGTGGATGCTGGATACTGGATGCTGGATGCTGGCTTTTTGGATATTTGGATATTTGGATATTGTGATATTGGGATACTGGGATATTGGGATGCTGGATACTGGGATATTGAGATGCTGGATACTGGGATATTGAGATACTGGGATATTACGTTACGGTTAGAAGGTTAGCTACTGGCCGGACGGCTATCCTAATATCTCAATCACTTAATATCCTAATATCTTATTCACCTAATATCTTAATCACCTAATATCATAATATCCCAATATCTTAATCATTATTCATGTTCCCGGCCTTTGACAGGACTGTTTTTCCAGGCAGCATTAAGACTTTCAAATTCTTTGAGGTCGGCGGCTGAAAACTCCTTGTTGCTTAGTTTTGTAAGATCAGGCTGGCCCGCATTTATCCAGGCTGTATACCAAAAAGAAGCAACAGCATAGATCGCCTGGCGCATTCTTCGCTCAACCATTCCTCTCAATATTTCATTGTACCTGATGGTATAAGCCGAGGAGTATTGTTTTATTATTACGCCGTTGCGCTCTTCAAACGAGTATTTCTGATCGGGGGAAATTTTTTTGGATAGTTCTTTTTCAAATTTTAACACCGTGTCGGAAGCAGCCGCGCTTTCCAGCACTCTTTGCCAGATAAATTCAAGCGGGTTCCTGATATGCTCAGCTTTGCCAATAAAAAAATCCCACCCGCCATTCGGCGATTCTTTTTCGGCTAATAACTCCGGCACCCGGCTTTCCCAGAAACCATGGATTCCCTTCTGATCGGTCAATTGACCGTTATGATTGCTGCTCGCATGTAGAGGCACATGGGCATCTGCAATGTAATGACCGATCTCCGCCGAATATTTAAGGATCTTCGGCTGGTCCTTTTCTTTGAACGCATCGGTTAAACGATACAGCATGGTATTCACCCACCAGGGGACAATCCCATTTGCCCGTATTGAGTCTTCTGAATATTTTGCTACCGCATCATTCCATCTTCTTGGTAAGGAATCATAGGGATAAACGCCGTAATTGTCAATGTCAATATAATGACGCGGCGCTTCTCCTGGTACGGCATATCGTCGTTTGTCCGGGTCTACCGCGTGTTCCATGATGAAGTCAGCATAAGGTTTGTACAAAACCATCATCTCCGGTGGTAACAGGAAAATCGCATAGTAGTTGATCTTTCGGTGAGCATAGAATCCCCAGCAGAAACTTTGTTGCGCAGCAAGCATTAAGACAGAAACTACAAGGATTCTTTTCATTGGCTCACTGATTAGATCCGCGAATGGCTATTCCATTTCTGTTTTTAATTCTGATTTTTTCTTGGCATCTCTTTCTGCGTCGAGGTCAACCACACCACCCGTCACTGAGTACTTCATTGCCTCACCGGCGGTAATATGCTCTATCTTCCTGACCTTCATTCTTGGCAGTATGTATAGCTGCCCTGCAAAATTGTATGCCTGCGGCACATAAACCGCGACTTTATCAACGCCCATATCGAATTTTCTCATTTCTTCATCGGTTAAAAAACCGATTATCCAGACATCATCCGAAAAAACGTTGGCTAAAACCGCCCTGTTGAATCGTTTTTTATCCCCTGCAAAAGCTTCAAAAAAATCTTTGGTGGAGGAGTAGATGAATTTAACTCCGGGAGTACGTTCCATCAGGTGGTCAAAAAAATGAATAGCGCTGCCCATCAGGAAGTTCGAACTGATCCATCCTACCAGCACTACAAATAAGAGAATAATCACAAAACCAATCCCCGGGATGTTTACGCCAGTAATAGCAAAAACAGCGGGACGAAGAATGCCATCTACGCGTTCAAACAGCCAATATAAAACATAAGCAGTAATGCCAATCGGTGCGAGAATTATAACACCCTGGATAAAGTACCGGAATATTTTTTTCAGGGTTACACTTCGTGATCCCGGCGCTCTTTTACTCATTCAATCAGTTTTGTCAATCAAAGATAATGTAAAACGCCTCGCCCCTTTTAAACGGCAGATCGCAGCAATGTTTCAGTTTGCGTGTGTCCACAGTCGCGGAAGCTAACGGCTGTTGGTACTATTTTTTTGTATAAAAGGCAAAAATTTATGATGGAAACTTTGGCGACGAAAAAAGTTTCCATAGTTTTGCCGCTCAATTTGGGAACATGGATGTAAAAGAAAGAATACTGGTCAAAGCCGAAGAGTTGTTTATGCAGTATGGTATCCGGTCAGTGTCGATGGACGATATTGCCAACAATCTCGGTATGTCGAAGAAAACGGTGTATCAATATTATGCCGATAAGGATGAATTGGTGGATGCGGTGGTAGACGGGCATATTTCAATGATACAAACTGATTGCACGAGTTGCCGCAAAGATGCGAAGGATGCTATTCATGAAATATTCATCACCATGGAACGGATCATGGATGAATTCAGCAATATGAACCCGATGCTCTTGTATGACCTGGAGAAATTTCATTTCCGGTCTTACCAGCGGTTCAAGGATCACAAAGACAAATTCCTGGCGCAGATCATCCGCCAGAATATTGAATGGGGAATTAAAGATGAACTGTACCGGCCGGACGTCAGCGTAGATGTAATGTCGAAGTTTCGTTTGGAATCAATGATGATCCCCTTCAACGTTTCTGTTTTCCCACCGGGCAAATACAACCTTGCTACGTTGTCCGAAAAGATCATTGAACATTTTGCTTATGGGCTTGCTACTATCAAAGGACATAAACTGATCCAGAAATACAATGAACAAAGACAAAAAAAATTGAGTTATGAAGAAATTAAAAAGTAAAAGTGCGGCATGGATAATTGCATTGACCTTGTTTTCTTTTACAACATCGGCTCAGCAGATATATGAAATAACCGTTAAGGATGCAGTTAATATTGCTTTTAAGAATGTTGCGGATATTAATAACGCCAAAATGGATTATAAGATCGCTGAATCAAGGAACAAAGAAATTACCGGTATGGCTTATCCGCAGATATCGGCGTCGTTACAGGGCAATCATTATCTGAGTCTGCCTCT
>JANWHX010000245.1 GCA_025450235.1 Chitinophagaceae bacterium
CCGACATACTCACCACCACCTGCTTCCAAATGAGTATCTACTACGTTATATTTCTCCATCAGTTTCCCGGTACGACTAAATACGTCTTTATTCAATTGTATCCAGCGTTTGGCTATGGTCTTTGCTAGTTCTGTATGCCCATAATTTTCCAACCCGATAATCGTCATCCATTGCAAGGGGGCCCATCCATTGGGAGAATCCCATTGCTGACCTGTTGTTTTTAGGGTGTTCACGACGCCACCCGGTTTAAGAAACTTCTCTTTGATGACTGAATGGACCAGCTTTGCCTGTTCATTGGTCGCGATATTAAAAAATAATGGTGAGGCCGCCGCAATTGTACCCAGCTCTTTTTGTTTTCCTTCTGCAAAATCATAATCAAAATAAAATCCTTTATCGTCGTTCCAGCAGTATTGCTGAATAGCCAGTTTTCGCTTTCCTGCGTGAGCCAAGAATTTTGCCGTCATTTCATCATCAGCTTTTAATTTGTACGCCCGGGCAATAGTTTCCTCCAAGTGGCACAAAAGGCAATTCAAATCAACGGGAACAATATCAGTCGTATGAATGGTCGCATATGAATTAAGGTCTTTAAACCACCGGCAACTGAAGTCCCATCCTGATTCTGCACCGGCGCGTAAATGGCGGAATAATTTTTTTGGTTCCTGCCCTGATTGATGTGATAGCTCAATATCTTCCCTGTATGATTCAGGTCTTGCGGTGTCATTCTCATCCCAATAGCGATTCAGTATCTCCCCATCGGGCATTCTAACCACATGGCGAGTGGCCAAATTGTTTTTATCCAACTCGTCTGCGCCTTTCATCCAGAATGTATATTCTCTTTCCAATTGCGGCAACCAGGTAATAAGGACATCGTTCGTTTTTATTTCAGCAAGCATTTTAACCATCAATGAATAAAATGGGGGTTGTGAACGCCCGATGAAATACGAACGATTGCCATTGGGTATATACCCGATCGTGTCAATGAGGTGAGAGAAATTCTTCACCATGTTTTCGATCATATCATATTTGCCAGAAGCCTGCAATCCGAGCATGGTGAAATAGCTGTCCCAGTAGTAGATCTCGCCAAACCTTCCCCCTGGAACAACATAAGGATACGGAAGCGAAACTAATGTCCCGGCAGTTTTAGCGGGTTGCCTGGTTAAAACAGCCCAAAGTGTTTCGATGTTTTCTTCAACAGATTTATTGCGGTCACTGTGATAATTGGTTGAATGTGGTACCGGCAATTCAAAATTCTCCAGGATAAATTTCTTCAGATCAAAATCTTGTTGATCGCGTTGTTCCAGGTATTTTACGTTGATTTCGTCCGATGGATACATCGGTAAGCAATCCACAAAAGTCTTTCCATCAGGAAAGACACGGCGCATTTGTACATCTTCAAGAAGAAGTAAGTTGTATGAATTAGTATGAAGAGTTCCTGTCGTCATTCGTTGATTTATGCAGGGCTAATCGTTTTTTTCTTTTGATAACGGTAAAAGAAAAACAAGCATAACAATAAGATCGACATTGGGACGAGTGAAAAATAAAATGCCTTGTTCCCGCCGATATTCTTAAAAAGGTATCCTACTAACCTTGATCCCAGCGTTCCACCTATCGCAGAAAAGAAAACAAGCAGTGAAGCCATCGGGCTGTGAAGTACTTTTTCAGTCGAGCTTAAAACGAATGAGTTTACTAAGGGATAGATCGGCGCAAAGAATAAACCGATAAGAGGAAATACATAGGCTATCAGGGGAACATCTTTTAATGATTCAATTTTTACCGGTTTAAGATTCTGCGTTTGCGGAAGTATAAATATGACCATACACGCTGCGCCTATGAGACAAACAGTGAGTATTGCAAACCAGGATATTTTTTTGACAAGCCTTGCAGAAATATATCGTCCCAGCGCTACAGACAAAAATAATATCACAGTCATGAGTATACTGGTTTTCTCCGGAAGGAGGAGAACTTTCTGGTTAAAAGTAGGCATCCAGCTCATGATCCCCTGTTCAGTCATAACATACATAAAAGCAGAAATAGCAAATACCAGTACCAGTGGGCGTTTCAACAATTTTATCATTTCTGTAAAATCCTTACCGGGACTGGTGCCGGGGTTCTCATATTTTATTTTAAATGGCGAAAACAATAAAATAAAGAATGAAAGTGCAACTACCCCTGCCAGCAACAGGTAAATACGCAGCCATGCGTCGGGGTCGGTATCGCTGTAGAAATAGGGGAAGGCAACAAACCCTGCCGCAATACCGATCATAAAAAAGCTTTCAATAGAGCTCAGGAGACTTTCATGTTGTTTTTCGGTTGAAGTTACCAGCCCGATCAATGAATAAACCGATACTTTAATTATGGCAAAGGAAATACCGACGCAGGCAAATAATATTCTGACAGATGCAAACGAATTCCCCCAATACATACCCAGGCAGCCGCAGAAAACCAGTGCTAATGCGATCAACATGCCTCTTTTGTATCCAAGCCTGGGCAAAAAAGACCCAACAAAAAAAGAAGCAAAGGCAATAGACAGGTCTTTAAATGCTTCCAATGAACTGGCTGTTATCTCGTCAACCTGGTACTGGTTCTGGGATTTTTGAATTAGAATCCCGACACTATTCAATAAGATGGCAAAGACAAAATAGTTAAGGAACAAAGATAGCTTGATCTTAAAATTGGACATGGGCAACCGATTGACAGTGGAATAAGTGATTGGTGGCTTGTGGTTTGTAAAATAAGCTAGTCTGTGTAAAGGTAATTATGTAAATAAATCTACAACGTTTGCGGTGAGAAATTAGTCCGAAAGAAAGAGTCTAAATGACCGAAAGAAGCATCAGATTATTTTTAGAGGCCTTTCCGACTTCCCGACTTTCTGTCTCTTCAGCTTATAAAGAACCACCTTCGACCAGCATGGAGGCGAGCGTAACCTGTTCCGCTGTAGTATCATTTCTCAGGCAGGATAGCATTTGGGCAAATGCTAATTTTCCAAGCTTGAAGCCGCTTGTTTCAACATATGTGACCCGTGGATTATAGAGAGTTGGAATAAATCCATTGCTGATACTAATGACTGAAATATCATCAGGTACCCTCAATTTGAGTTTATGAACTGCATGCATGACACCGATCAGGTGCATGTCACCCATGCAAAAAAGAACATCCGGCCGTGGTTTTGATCGTAGCGCCTCTATGGTGGCCCTTTCTGATTCGGCAATACCTTCCAAAAAAACAGAGTCTAATTTTGTCTTTGGTGATCTTTTTTCCAGCGTATCCTTTAGAGAAGCATGCCTTATTTTCGAAATGCTCAAATGAGGGTGACCAAATAAAGCAAAAACTCTTTTCTTTTTCTTTTCAATTATTGCCTCAGCAGCGATCCTTGCCGCATCTTCGTCAGCCAAACAGACCTTATGATACCCCTCCACTTCCGGCACACGGTCAATGAAAACAACCGGGATCTTGAACTCTTCAAGTTTATGAAAAGGAGCCATGTCATCGGTTTCGATAGAAACGGCGGCAAAAAGTCCCGTTACCATATTCTTACGGAAAAGATGAAGATTGGAAGTCTCCAGCTGTGCTTTATCACGGGATTGCATGATCATAACTGAATATCCGTGCAATCTTGCATCTTCTTCTACCGCCGCAATAAATGAATCGTAAAAAAAATTATCAATGGAAGGAACGAGAATACCCAGCACATTGCTTTGTCTCGTCCTCAACTGTACCGCATAATTATTGGGTTCATACTCGAGTGCAGTCGCCAATTCTTTTACTTTGGTTTTGGTATTTTCTGAAATGTCAGGATGATCTTTCAGGGCACGCGAGACGGTGGAAATACTTATACCAAGGACTTCCGAAAGTTTTTTCAGTGTGCTTTGCTGCATTCGTTAGGGTTTTAGCAATCTTCAGGTTCAACAAGTAATTAAAGTTACTGTATTCTGCCCGTTCAACTCAGTATTTCTTTGTCCCCGGATTAAAGGTTCGCCAGCTATGCCAAAATTCCTGGTAAGCAGGTAAAGGCGTCAATGTCAAAGAAGTATCTATCCCTCTGCCATCAAGCAGGAAATGTTTGTTGTTATAGGACAACACATCATTGTTCAATGAAAATTTAGCATCATCACCAGGCCTTTTGAAGGCAAAGAAACTTTTATTATCATCGCTTGCCACAATTATTAATGGTGTATTATTTATTTTATCATGAATAATACGGTCTTTTATTAACTGGTTCCAATCATACGCTTTCCTTTCTTCTCCGTCCTTTACTCCAATTACCCAGGACTTCTCTTTCCAGGAAAGACTATCTGTGCCGGTTAATCTTTCCCTGCCTGTACCATCCTCAAACTTTGTGGTTTTGCTGTATGAGTCAATAAATGCCGGATCAGCCTGCATGATTAATGAATTCGGGTTTAATCTCAGCCATTCCGCTAAAGAAGTTTGCGTACTGA
Source organism: Chitinophagaceae bacterium (assembly GCA_025450235.1). Lineage (GTDB taxonomy): Bacteria > Bacteroidota > Bacteroidia > Chitinophagales > Chitinophagaceae > VBAT01. Next base: position 4,437 of record JANWHX010000245.1, read on the forward strand.
AAACTTCGGGCAGGTGTTCTCCTTTCAATGCTCCTGCAATGGCTTCGCCTGTTGCCTGCCGCCACCAGCTATTAGTAGCAGCATCTTCCAACATAGCATTAAAATGATCCATACCCACCAACCTGAATTTTTCTTTCTTACCATTCACTACCGGTTCGAATACCCTGCCGGTTCTGCAAACCGTGCAATACGTCACCAAAATTGCTTTACCACCTATTGTATCCTGCACATGATGATGGTAACCTAAAAACCCGATGGGATAAGCTTTTGCTTCTCCATTATTTGCAACACCAATAACCAGGCGATTTGAATCTACTTTATTCTTATCGGCGGGGACCATCAGGAACTCTTTTGGCTGTTTGAACATCGCGTCAGCAGCCATTTTAAAATTAGCCATGTATATTACGGCAACAAGGACGAGAACCGGAAGAATCAAAAACCATCTCCGTCTTTGATGCCATTTCGCGCTTAAAAGTCCGATAACTATCATCAATCCAAACAAAACCCTGAAGGCCCATCGCCAGGTATAAAGAAAATAGGCGAGGTCAATACTGTTCATCTGCTGGCTGCCCGGCATGGGCATGATAAAATAGACGTTGGCTATTTCAAAAAGCACTAAGCCTGAGATCCCGAACCAAAAAAGTTTCTTCACGGTGGTTAGGTTATATTATTTATATAAATCACAATCGAGGTAACCCTCTTCGGCTCTCAGCTTAGCTCTTTGGGTGACACCTGTTTGTCTTGTGGCGCCCATATTGCCAAACCATCCAGATATCGATTGAAGATACAAAAAGCAGCTGCGATCAATACCACAGTTTTGATGATAAATTCATCCACATACAGGCATATTCAAATGCAGGAAGTTATCCGCTTTTTGAAAGGGATTAAAATACTTATAAAATACTGTCAGAGCCTGATCGTGATCCCTGCGCTAATAAGATAATCAGCAAAAGC
>JANWHX010000246.1 GCA_025450235.1 Chitinophagaceae bacterium
TAGGAAGACTGACAGATAAGTACGGGCCACGCAAAGTTTATACATGGCTATTAATTATATGCGCATTTCCCGTTATCCTTATTGGTCTTGCGGATAGCTATGCAACATTTCTATTATTTCGGTTAGGGATTGGTGTGATAGGCGCTTCATTTGTATTGACCCAGTTTCATACATCGGTGATGTTTGCACCAAATATAAAAGGTACTGCCAATGCAGTAGCAGGTGGATGGGGAAATACCGGTGGCGGCGCTACACAAATTTTAATGCCATTGATCGCTGCCGCGTTAGTGGGAGTTGGGTGGGTAAGCAAAGCGGATAGCTGGAGGTACGCGATGATCTTTCCGGGAGTTATGTTATTAGTAATGGCATGGCTCTACTGGAAATACACAAAGGATACACCGGCAGGAAACTTTGATGAACTTCCAGTTTCAGAAACAGGAAAAAAAGAAAATACATTTTTAATTGCCGCCAAAGATTACCGTACATGGATATTGACCTTTGCTTATGCAGCATGCTTTGGGGTAGAAATTACGGTGGACAATTTTGCCGCCTCTTATTTCCATGATGACTATAAAGCTACTTTGATCTTCGCCGGTTTGCTTGCCAGCCTTTTTGGATGGATCAACATTTTTGCCCGCGCATTAGGCGGTATTATATCAGATAAAGTAGGGAAACGATTTGGCTTTAACGGTAAAGTAAGCCTGCTGGCAATTTTATTATTGCTGGAAGGAATAGGTATAATGCTTTTTGCAAACGCAGGTGGTTTGGTGATCGCCATAACGATGATGTTCTTTTTTGGTTTGTGTTTGAAAATGGCCAATGGCGCTACTTACAGTATCGTACCGTTCGTTAATCCAAGAGCTGTTGGAAGTGTAGCAGGTATTGTGGGTGCAGGAGGAAATGTCGGCGCTATGCTGATCGGTTTTTTATTTAAGTCAATGTCATACGCATCTGCATTCCTGTACCTGGGAGCTGTTGTAATTGGAGTAGGCCTGGTAGTGCTGGCTGTAAGATTAACCATGAAAAAAGCCGCAGAAACAAAATTAGTTAACCCCGAACAGGTAACTGAATCAATAGCGGCATAAATGAGTTTGTACTTTTTAAATGACAACACAGGAATCACATAGAACGACTTGTTGCTATTGCGGTGTCGGTTGTGGCATTGTAGTAAGAAAAGACGCAAACGGCCATATTGCTGTAGAAGGCGACAAAGATCATCCGGTGAATAAAGGTATGCTTTGCAGCAAAGGATTGAATCTTCATTATACAGTAAATGATAAACGGGACAGGTTACTGTATCCCGAAATGAGATATAACCGTAATGAGCCGCGTCAAAGAGTTTCATGGGATGCGGCGCTTGATCGTACGGCGGCAGTTTTTAGAACACTTATAAATAAATACGGCCCCGATTCGGTGGCCTTTTATGCCTCCGGGCAATGCCTGACAGAAGAATATTATGTTGTCAATAAGCTGATCAAGGGTTTTATTGGCAGTAATAATATTGATACCAACTCAAGATTGTGCATGAGCAGTGCGGTTGTTGGTTATAAGATGAGCCTGGGGGAAGATAGCGTGCCAGTTAGCTATGCTGACCTGGAATTAGCCGATTGCATTTTTGTTGCCGGTGCTAACCCTGCCTGGTGCCATCCTATTTTATGGAGAAGAGTGGAGGCGGCAAGAGAAAAAAATCCGGAGATAAAAATTATTGTCAGCGATCCGCGAAAGACACAAAGCTGTTCTTTAGCCAATGTGCATTTACAATTGAACCCGGGTACCGATATCACTTTACATCATGCTATTGGAAGATGCCTGATCGAAGATGGAAAAATTGATTTTGATTTTATTGCTGATCACACTGATGGTTTTGAAAAGTATCGGCAAACTGTTTTTGAAAGAACTGTCGCTGAATCGGCTACCATCTGCGGAGTAAGGGAAGATGATATACGCGTTGCTGCATCCTATATCGGCAGTGCCAAAGGTTTTATCACGATGTGGACGATGGGCCTCAACCAAAGTGTTATTGGCGTCAATAAAAATCTATCCCTGATCAATCTTAATTTGATAACGGGTCATATTGGTAAACCGGGCAGCGGTCCATTTTCATTGACGGGTCAGCCTAATGCAATGGGTGGAAGGGAAGTAGGTGGCCTTGCGAACTTATTACCTGCGCATCGTGATTTATCAAACGAAGCGCATAGGAATGAAGTAGAGAAATTCTGGCAGGTACCATTGGGCACAATACAACCTAAACCGGGGTTGACGGCAACGGAAATGTTCGATGCTTTGAGCGATGGAAAATTGAAGGCCATTTGGATTCTTTGCACTAATCCGCTGATCAGTTTACCGGATGCTCGAATAGCTGAGGAAGGATTGAAAAAAGCAAAGTTTGTGGTAGTGCAGGATGTAACCAGTAACCTGGAAACATTAAAGTATGCAGATGTTGTCCTGCCAGCCGCTGCATGGACAGAAAAAGAAGGAACGATGACAAATGCAGGACGATACATTTCTCATCTTTCAAAAATAACTGATGCTCCGGGTGAAGCCTTGCCTGATGCAGAGATCATTTGCCGCTTCGCCAAAAAAATGGGCTTTGACGGTTTTGATTATAAAGATGCGGGCGATATATATAACGAACATGCTGCATTGACGAGAGGAACTACTATTGATATCGGTGATCTGAACTATGATATATTAAAAGAAAAAAGAAGCGTACAATGGCCCTATACAAAACAAATTAACGGGAATGGAACACCGCGTTTATTTACTGACAGGAAGTTTTATACTCCATCAAAGAAAGCACAGATTCATTCATTCGATGATGCTAATCAAAGCGAACCAGTTGATAGCACACATCCATTAATATTGACTACTGGCCGGATAAGAGATCAGTGGCATACAATGAGCAAGACCGGGAAAGTAAATAAGCTGAAACAACATATCAGCGAATCGTTCCTTGAAATACATCCGGCTGACGCTGTAAACCGCGGCATCAGGGATAACGACGTAGTAGAAGTTTTTAATGCAAGAGGCGATGTAAGGGTAAAAGCAAAGTTTTCTTCAGGTATTAAAAAAGGAGTTTGCTTTCTGCCAATGCATTGGGGTAAGGTATTGAACAGTGATATCAACCGGGCTAATAACCTTACAAATAACCTTGTTGATCCGCAAAGTAAGGAACCGGATTTTAAATTCAGCGCTGTCGAAGTAAGGAGGTATGAAAAAGCAAAACAAAAAATCATCATTATTGGCGCAGGAGCAGGGGCGTGTGGATTTGTAAAAAGTTACCGTGCACTGAATAGCGAAGATGAGATTGAAATATTCAGCAAAGAAGATTACCCTTTTTACAACCGCGTATTGTTGCCTGATTATATCACGGGTGTGTTAGGATGGAACAGTTTGGTAAAAATTACGGACGAAGAAGGAAAAGATTTTGGAATAAAAATGCATCGTGGGGTAAGTATTGAAAGTATTGACAGAAAAAATAAAATCGTCACAGATAGTCGTGGTCAAAGGCATTCTTATGATATTTTAATGATGGCAACCGGCAGCCGTGCTGCCATGCTAAAGGATATGCCGCCGATGAAAGGCATCTTTACAATGCGTAGCCGGGTTGACGCTGATAAGTTTAAGGATCATGTTGACGTTTTGAACGGCAAAGTGATTATCGTAGGGGGTGGTTTACTCGGGATTGAGTTGGCCGCTTCACTGCGTGACGTGAATGTTGAGGTTACGATCGTGCAGCGTATTTCACGATTAATGGATCGCCAGCTGGATCCACTCGGTAGCCAGCTATTGCATGAAGAATTAGTCAACAGGGGAGTGGATATTTATTATAATGATGAGATAGAAAGGTTTCTCGGCGAACAGGAAGTGACAGGAATTCGGTTAAAAAGCGGTTTGCTTTTAGAAGCACAGGCAATAGTTGTCGCTATCGGAACTATACCGAACATTGAATTAGCAAAGGAAAGTGGAGTTATATGTAAGAGAGGCGTTGTTGTCGATGATTATTTGCAAACCAGCGATCCCTCCATTTTTGCGATTGGGGAAATAGCCGAATTTAGAGGTTTCTTATATGGCATTACTGCAGCCGCTGAACAACAGGGAGAGATTGTAGCGAGGTATTTATGTGGTGATATTTCAAAATACTATGAAGGATCATTGCTGATGAATATTTTGAAAATGCACGGAACTGACCTTTGTTCTTTAGGTGAAGTGGAGTCACCTGCGAATGATCCCGCTTATGAAGAAATAGTTTTTATAGACAAGGCTAAGCGATATTATAAAAAGTGTATTGTTCATAATGACAGACTAATCGGGGCCATTTTAATTGGCGACAAGAATGAGTTCCTGGAATACCGTGATCTCATTGCGAACAAGATGGAATTAAGCGAAAAGAGATTACAGTTATTGCGAACTGGTAAAGCCCTGGAACCTTTGATCGGCAAATTGATTTGTAGTTGCAATAATGTGGGCGAAGGAAATTTAATAAACAAAATAAATGAAGGCTGTAAGGAGCTGGTGCAGTTGTGCCAGTTGACGGGGGCAGGTACAGGCTGTGGTAGCTGTCGCCCAGAGATAAAAGCAATATTAGAAAAAGAACTAAAACCTTCTTTACCGAAAGGAGAACTGGTCGAGTTTGTTCAAAAAGCAAGTGCTTAACTTTATGAAGATAAATTTGTCACCATCTAATGTTATTCTGTTGTCAATGAAAGAAGAGTTGACGATAAAAAGAACGAATGGCGCTGATCCGGATTTTCAATTATTGATTTCGCATCTTGACCATGAGTTGTGGAATGAACTGAATGAAGACCAGGCTACATATGATCAGTATAATAAAGTGCCTGATATTCAAACGGCACTTGTGTTATATATAGATAAAAAACCGATTGCAAGCGGTTGCTTTAAAAAGTATAACAGGGACACCGTGGAAATAAAGAGAATGTTTGTGGAAAAGGAATACAGGGGAAAGGGTCTGTCAAAACAAATTTTGGATGAATTAGAGACATGGGCCGCTGAGTTGGCTTTTCAATATGCAATTTTAGAAACGAGTATTCATTTTGAAGTTGCAAGAAAACTTTATGCAAATGCCGGGTATGCAATGATTGAAAACTATGACCAGTATGCAGGATTGATAGAAAGTGTTTGTATGAAAAAAGAACTGATCAAAGCAACGGGAGTATCTGATTTTAAGAACCTGCCTGGTATAGAATATTTTTTGTTTGAAGAAGATTTTATTAAAAAGAATATTGGTTGTATCCCGATGATAGTTCGTTTTAAAATGGATAAGGCAGGTATTAAATTGAACCTGGTGGAATGGAGCAAGTTTAGCCTGGAAGAGCGGAAAGAGCTGGCAAAGAAAAGCTGTGGCAATGAGGAAGAAGCAATGCTGTATAATGATTACCTGGCTGGTCTCATAAATAAATATACCGGCAAAGCAGCGACCGCATTAACTGTTGATAAAAACCCTGTATGGGCTGATATCCATGCAGTACCCGAAATGCTGAATGAAAAATTGAAACAGTTTGGCTGGCATATTTCATTACAACAGTGGAAGGGGTTGAGCAACTTGCAGCGATTTGCGTTATTAAAATTATGTAAGGCGGGACATGAGAGTAAGAATTTTCCAAAGGCCATGAAAGAATTCAAACTAATATAGGCAGACTTGAAGATCAATCATACAATAAAAATTAATTTCAAAGGCGGTATTATTTCTCCGGGTGACCTGTACAATATACTGGTCGCAGCAGGAAAGTCGGGCGTGCTGGATGCCAGGTTTGGTTTGCGGCAGCAATTATTATTTGATGTACCCGCGGAAGAAGTGAAAAATATTATCAATGAACTTAGTTTGCTCGCCTTTTCCTGTGAGATAAATAAAGATGATTATCCCAATATTCTAAGCTCCTATCCGGCTGAAGAGATCTTTATTGCCCATACATGGCTGAGCGAAGGTGTCTATAAAGATATTTTTGATTTGATGGATTATCAGCCCCGGCTTAAGATAAATGTCAGTGACAGCAACCAGAGCTTTACCCCTATGCTGACCGGCAACATCAATTGGGTAGCTTCGCCCACTGCGCAGCACTTCTGGCATTTGTTTATCCGTTTTCCCAAAACCAATAGCATTTATGAGTGGAAGGACATAGTTTACACTAATGATGTAGCCCGGCTGTCGAGGGAGATCGAATCACGAATATTGGAAAATAAAGAAAAGTTTATGAGTAACCCGGATGCTTCCGGGGAAGAATTATATAAAATGACCTGTTCCGGAAATTATATTACAAAGCCGGCAGAGGCGAAGCTGAAGCTTCCGGCGTTTAACTTACCTTACTATGAGGGATTGAACAGGTACCATGATAAAAGCTGGCTGGGTATTTACCGCCGGGATGAATTGTTTAGCATAGATTTTCTGAAAGAGGTGTGTTCATTATGCCTGCAAACGAAAGTAGGGCAACTTTGTTCAACTCCCTGGAAATCCATAATAATTAAAGGTATTGAAGAGAAAGACAGGTTGAAATGGAATTACCTGCTGGCAAAATACCATATCAATGTCCGTCATGCAGCCAATGAATTAAATTTCCAGGTAGAAGATAATTGCAGGGAAGGAGTTTCTTTAAAAAACTATTTGGTAAAACATTTTAGCAATGAAGATACCCGGACGTTTGGGATTTGCCTGGGAATAAAGATGAGCGAGAACAGTGAAGTATTCAGCAGTGTGCTGATAAGAAAGAAACCCTTATTTAAGATGGGAAAGTTTGGTTTTTTTTATTCCTATGATATCCTTTGCGCCAAAGATTTTAATCCCAATGAGCGAACCGGATTTGTTTTCAGCAGGTATAATACAAGATTTCTTTTGCCAGAGCAGCTGCGAAGAGTGATCTCTTCGTTTTATGTTCACCAATCAAAAGCTTTTACGCATCCCGTAAATACTATTGCTAAAAAAGAAAGGGCAGACAAGGCTGAAAAAATAGAATATGTATATCAATGCAGGCATTGCCTGAGTGTGTACGATGAAGTGACTGGTGACCCTGGAAATGGAATTGCTGCGGGGATTGCATTTGATCAATTAGATGAAGAGTACAGTTGTGCTTTGTGTGAGGCCCCGGCATCGGATTTTGTCAAGATCGAAAAATCATCATTGGGTTTACAACCCGTTTAGTTCGGCATGGGCATTGAAATTTCGGAAGCATGTTTTCTTGTCATCAGGTAAAATAATAGAATGTGTGGTGATATGTTCCAGCATATATTTCATGCTGTATTTGGGTAATTGTTTGCCCTGATACAATGAAAACACATGAGCTAACCCGGTTGCTTTATAAATACCGCAAAGTGGCTCCGGTTCACTGTTATTGCTATAAATAAATGCGTCCTTTTCGGGATATTGACGGTAGTAAGTCAAAAGTTCTTTGATTAATTCAGCTTCCATTAACGGCATATCACAACCAAGTATTACAAGGTCTTCCTGTGGATGCTGCAGGTGAACACTCAATACGCCGCAAAGAGGACCTTTCATTTGCAGAGAATCATTATCCGGTATCAATTGCTGCGTAGAAAAGATGGATGAATACCCTTCATACTGATCTTTATTAACAGAAATAATTACCGGCACCTGCAATGTGCTCATCTTATCAATTGCTGTTTGCGCCCATGTGCTGGCATGAAGTTTCAGCAGTCCTTTATCACTGCCCATCCTGGTACTTTTGCCGCCGCAGAGGATTACACCTAACATGGTTACTTTCAGATTGATTGTCTGTTTCAATAATCAATAATTATTAATTAATAATTACTGATTATTCTATCGTAATAGTCTTAATTAATTATGATGTGGTTTTGTATCGGTATGCCCCAAATCTTTTCCTGGCGCCGCGATATCGCGAACTAATTGTTTCAATTCTTTTATTTCCGGAAAACCGCCATATTCTTTTCGATCAAATATCTTTTTGCCATCAATGGAGATATGGAAATTACCGTTGACTTCACTCGGTTGCAGAATAACTGCCTTTAATTCACTTTCAAAAGTGGTCAGGAATTCCTGGGCCATATAGGCAGCACGGAGCAGCCAATGGCATTTGGGACAGTATTCAATGGTGACAGTTGGTTTCATAAAAGAAGGCGTTATTGGGTTAAAGTTCGTTAATATTTAGTCACCGCAAAGGCATTCCGATAATCGTATCTGGTTAATAAACAATTGTTAGTGCGGGAAAAAAATATAACTGAGTTAGTCCACAAATTTAGTAGGAAATAGCTATGTTTGCAAATAAACTTCAACGTATAACGAGCTGCCAACCTTTCAGAGGTTGGCAGCTCTTCAATCGAGATCAGCAATGTTTAATTACGATTCAATTCTAAAGAACAAACTGAAACAATTAAAAGATAATGGCTCTTACCGCTATTTTCTCGAAGTAAATAAAAGCGCTCAGCATTTTCCGCATTTTCATTACAGCAACCCTGAAGGAATACAACGATCAGCCGTAAACTGGTGCAGCAATGACTATCTCTGCATGAGTACAAGAGAAGAGGTGATTGCGAAACTGGGTTTTGTTACGCACCGGAGCGGGACGGGCAGTAGTGGAACAAGAAATATATCAGGCACAACCATCTATCATAAAGAACTTGAGTCAACATTAGCGCGTTGGCATAAAAAAGAAGCGGCATTATTGTTCAATGGAGCCTATGCGGCGAACGTAACTACGCTTCAAACATTGGCCCGCCATATCCCCGGGTTGATCTTTATATCTGATGAAAGAAATCATGCTTCGATCATTGAAGGAATGAGAGGCTGTAAAAATCCAAAAATCATCTTTCGGCATAATGACACGGATCATTTGAAAGAGATCTTAGCTTCATTACCTGTTGAACAACCAAAGCTGGTTGTTTTTGAATCTGTCTATTCAATTTCCGGAACGATTGCCCCGGTTGAACAAATAATTCAACTGGCCAGGCAATTCAATGCGCTGACCTATGTGGATGAAGTGCACGCTGTTGGTTTGTATGGAAAAACCGGCGCAGGAATTTTTGAAAAGGAAAACCTGGAAATAGATATCCTCAACGGAACGTTATCGAAGGCGGTCGGAGTATTCGGTGGCTATATCGCCGCATCTGCCACCATCGTTGATTTTATCCGTAGTTATGGAAGTGGCTTTATTTTCACTACTTCACTGCCGCCCGCGGTTTGCAGCGCTGCCAATACAAGCATTCAGCTTATTCAGCAAAATCATGATTGGCGGGAAGAGTTTCGTCAAAATGTTCTGTTGCTCAGAAACACGCTGAAAGAGTATAACATACA
>JANWHX010000247.1 GCA_025450235.1 Chitinophagaceae bacterium
GCCGACCTGAATATAATGGTAGAAGGCAGGGCATTGGATGATGACGGCAATGTATTATTGCGTTTTGATAATGGCGCCGCGGGAGTGCTAATGGCATCGCAGGTAGCAGCAGGTGAGGAGAACGCATTAAAGATCCGGGTCTATGGAGAAAAAGGCGGACTGGAATGGGCGCAGATGGAACCTAATACACTTATCGTTAAATGGCTTGATCAGCCTGCACAGATACTCAGGGCCGGTGGCAATTATAGTGATCGCTTAAGCAGTTATGCTACTCTTAATTGCCGTACCCCGGGTGGTCATCCTGAAGGTTATTTGGAAGCGTTTGGAAATATTTATAAAAATTTCGCCCATACATTAATGGCAAAATTGGCTGGTGAAAAGGCAACAAAGGAAATGCTCGATTTTCCCGGTGTTGAGGATGGAATAAGAGGGATGGCTTTTATTGATACAGTGGTGAAGAGTAGCGCCAGTAGTGAGAAGTGGACCGACTTTGCGATATAATTAATAATTATTAATTAATAGTTAATGACAACCATTAAAGGTCCGGGTATATTCCTCGCCCAGTTCATGGGTGATGCTGCGCCGTTTAATAATCTTCGCTCAATTTGCCTTTGGGCGGAAGCGCTCGGATTCAAAGCGGTACAGATTCCTACATGGGATCCAAGATGTATTGATCTGAAAAAAGCAGCCGAAAGTAAAACCTATGCTGATGAGATAAAAGCTATCGTTAATGAATGTGGTTTGGAAATATCTGAATTGTCAACTCATTTGCAGGGTCAGCTGGTAGCTGTGCATCCGGCTTATGATGCGTTGTTTGATGGTTTTGCCCCGGAAAATCTTCGTGGCAATCCTAAGGCAAGAACTGAATGGGCCGTGCAGCAGGTAAAGTATGGAGCAAAAGCTTCACAGAACCTGGGATTGCATGCTCATGCTACTTTCAGCGGAGCATTGTTATGGCACACCTTTCATCCCTGGCCGCAACGTCCAGCCGGCCTGGTGGAAGAGGGATTTAAAGAACTGGGGAAGAGATGGACCCCGATCTTGAATTATTTTGATGAATGCGGAGTAGATGTCTGCTATGAGATTCACCCCGGTGAAGATCTGTTTGACGGGATCACGTATGAAATGTTTTTGGAAAATGTAAACAATCATCCAAGAGCTTGCCTTTTATATGATCCTTCGCATTTCGTATTGCAGCAATTGAATTACCTGGAGTACATAGATTTTTATCACGAGAGAATAAGAGCTTTTCATGTAAAGGACGCCGAATTTAATTCCACGGGAAAGCAGGGCACTTTTGGCGGCTACCAAAGCTGGTTGAACCGGGCGGGCCGGTATCGTTCCCCGGGAGATGGACAGGTGGATTTTAAAACTATTTTCAGTAAGCTGACGCAATACAATTATACCGGCTGGGCCGTCATGGAATGGGAGTGTTGCATCAAACATCCCGAGGATGGAGCCAGGGAAGGAGCGGAGTTTATTCAAAAACATATTATCAGGGTAACTGAAAAGGCATTTGATGATTTTGCCGGAACAAAAACAGATGATAACTTTAATCGTTCCGTGCTCGGTTTAAAATAGTATTTACCAATCAAAAAATTCATTACATGAAAAAGTTTATCGTTATATCATTCGCTTTTTTGGCGTTGGCTGCCTGTGGTGGTGGTGATTCAAAGGAAAGTAAAGACGATAAGAAAGATAACGGAACCGAAGAAAAAAAAGAAAACACCGATCTTTCTTCAAATCCTGATTACCAAAAAGGGCTCGAGCTTATTATAAAAAATGATTGCCTTGGTTGTCATAAAGTTGATGAAAAAATACAAGGACCGACCTACCGGGATGTCGCCAATAAATATGCGTCAATGCCGGACACAATCATTGGTCACCTGGCGAAAAAGATCATTAGTGGCGGCGCCGGCGTTTGGGCCGATTTTCCTCTCATGACGCCACATCCTGCCCTTTCCGAAGAAGACGCAAAGGCAATGGTGAAATACATTCTTTTACTTAAAAATTAATCCTTATGATAAAGTTATTGGCCGGTGGTATTCTTTTGTTGGTCGTTATATCGTGCAATAATGATAGCGACAATAAGGAGGGAGGAAGTGATACATTAAAATCCAAGACAGATGCCACAACAACAAACCAGCAAGATTCTGACGGATGGCAAACATTATTTGATGGACAGACTACAAAGGGCTGGCATAAATACGGGAGAGCACCGGTTGGCGCTGCCTGGAAAACCGCTGACGGAGCTATTTATCTCGACACTTCTTCAAAGAAGGATTGGCAAACAGCTAACGGTGGCGATATTGTGACGGATGAAGAGTTTGAAAATTTTGATTTGAAACTGGAGTGGAAGATCTCTCCCGCGGGCAACAGTGGAATAATTTTTTCTGTGCATGAGGATAGCGTTAAGTTCAAACACTCTTTTGAATCGGGACCAGAGATGCAGGTTGTAGACAATGAACGTCATCCCGATGGCAAACTAGTAAAGCACCAGGCTGGTGACCTTTATGATCTGATCTCGTGCAGCAAAAAAACAGTAAAGCCGGTGGGTGAGTGGAATGAGGTGGAGATAAAGCTTGACCAGGGCAAACTCGATCTTTACCTAAACGGTGAGAACGTGGTATCAACGATGATGTGGGATGAGAACTGGAATAAGATGATTGCAGGAAGTAAGTTCAAGCAATGGCCAGGCTTCGGGACATTCAAAAAAGGAAGGATCTGTCTCCAGGACCATGGCAACATGGTATGGTTCCGAAACATCAGGATAAAAAGGTTATAAACATTCACTGCCGCAATGTGCACAACTGCTTCTTTGCATTGCGTATAACAGGGAAATTGTTTACTTTTCTGTAAACAAAACCAACTGTTATGAACACCGCAATATTTTCTGAGATCAACTGGCTGGCCGTGCTGGTCGGCGGTATTGGTTATTTTATGCTCGGCGCAATCTGGTATTCATTCCTGTTTAAAACTGCCTGGCTCAAAGCGTCTGGCGTCAACCCAAATGATCCCGGCGCAAAATCGGGTGTTGCACAGATCATGCTTGCGTCGCTGGTACTGATGATCATTGCAAGTATTGGCCTTGGCATTTTGCTTACAAAAATAGAATCTGCCGGATGGATGACCGGTTGCAAACTTGGATTGCTCGTAGGTGTATGCTTTTCCGCGACGGCTATTTCGATTTCGTATTTATATGAGAAAAAACCAATGGCCCTTCACGTGATCAACGGCTTGTATAATATCTGCGGCTGCGTAGTTGCCGGGATAATCATTGCCGTGTGGCCCAAATAGTTTCGGAATAATTGGTAGATCAGACTGCCATATAAATCCAGGCCTTTTTCCCGGACTCAAGCTCTATTTTGGCTCGTGTATAGTTACCGGGTTCATATTTATCAGCATGATGAAGTTCTTCTTCCGAAACTTCAAAGACCGTTCCCTCAATCGCATCGTTCCTGTCATTTGTTTTCATGGCAATCTGTTGATATTTTCCATCTCCCTTGGCAAGAAAATCTGTGTCGGTAATCTCAATCACAGAGGCCTTATAACCTCTCAGCTTGTCGTTCGTGCCTTTTAATAGCCGGCCAAATAAATCTAATTGAACGGTATCCTTTTGTAGTGTCCCATATGAAAAAAGGTATTCTGTCATTTTATATCAGTTTACGGTTTCATAGTGTAATGCGACAACGCCTGATTTAAAAAATGCCGTACTTACGAGTTTAAGTTTCTGCCGTTCGTTTAAATGAATCGTTTCAAAAAGTCTTTTTCCTTTACCCGATATTATTGGCTGAACCAAAAAATAGTATTCATCTATTAACCCGAGTTTTGAAAGTTGGGAAATTATGCTGGGGCCGCCTGCAAGGATATCTTTTTTTGCCTTTCTCTTAAGCTCTGTTATCGTTTCAACGTTAATGTCGGTCAGTATTGTCGTCTTCTTCCATCCAACATTTTTTAATGTTTTAGAAAAGACAATTTTTTCAACATTGTCGATTAGATTGGCAAATTCAAACATTGATTTTGGGAGCGATGTGTCCTTTGCTGCGGCGGGCCAATAGCTTTCCATGAGCTGGTAGGTTACCCGTCCAAATAAAGCAGTGCCGGCTTTTCTACATACTCCGTTGGCAAATTCGTGGAGCTCATCGTCAGCAATTACATCTGTGTGGCCGCAAAAGCCATCGGGCGTAACATTTAATTGCGAAATTATCTTGCTCATAGCTTGTTTGGGTCTTTATTAAGCCATAACCGGAATCCATATACCGGGAGTTTCTCTTGCATGAAGTCCAGGTCGGCTGATCTTTCAAATCCTAATGTTTCATACATCTTCCATGCGGTTTGCATCGCCTTTGTACTATGAATTATTACCTGCGATAGCTTTGCCACATTTGCTTTCCGGATGCATTCATTTGACAACAGTTTGCCAATACCCAGTCCTCTCGCGGATGGATCAACAGCTAATAGCCTGAAGCCGGCTGCATTTTTTTCCATTGTTGCTTTGCCACCCGAACCATAATATTTCATATCACTGAAATAAACAACTCCTCCGACTATTTTATCGTCAGAGGAAACAGCTATCAATAGTTCCGTATTTGGCTTGTTCGTGAATTCTCCGATGTTTAAAAGCATCTTATAATAGGCCGGCTGCTCCGATTCGGTTGGAAATCCCTCGAGTTGAGAATACACGAGGACCATTAACTTTCCGATCTCTGCATATTCACCAGGTCTTGCATTTCTTATTGTGTATGGTTGATCTTTCATGTTCAAATAGATTCCGGAAGGGACAGGAGCCAGCCTTACTTGTTCTCTGCCGAACGTATGACGAGCCTGATAAGCTCCCCAAGCTTACCAGTGTCCAGCCAGCGGGCAACGATTACCAGGTCATGTTCATTATCAATAATAATATAGTTGCCGCCAAAACCATCTGCATAATAAATGTCCTTTGACAGATCTTTGAAAACATTGTCCTGGTTTGTCCACCACATCAGGCCATAAGATTTGTTTGCGGCCGATGGTTGATTTACGGCATTTACCCAGTGTGCTGAGATCAGTTGCTGATTTTTCCATTTTCCCTTTCTTAAAAACAACAGTCCAAATCTTGCATGATCAAGTGTATTAATGAATAATCCTCCCCCGAAGTGTCCACCGCCACTTACTGATTGCATCATGATACCATCGACGTTTACAAAAGAATTTTCATAACCATACCAGCGCCATGTAGTGGAGGCGCCGATCCGGTCCATTATCTTTTCCTTTAAAATAACAGGCAAAGGTTTTCTCCAAACCTGCAACAAGCTATACGCCAGCAGATTTACCCGCACATCATTATATTCAAATTGAGAACCCGGTTCCAATAACTTCCTGCTCTTCCAATCATCAATACTGCCTTCGCGCGGAGGTCGGTCTGCCCAATCACAAATATCAAAAAGACAGCCGGACCAATCTGAAGATTGAGTCAATAAATGTCTCCACGTTATTTTAGAATTGTGGGCACCATCAAACATATCATCCGGGAGGTATTGATTTACCTGGTCATCAATATTTCTTATCAGGTGATCATCGGCTGCCAGCCCCGCAATCGTGGAAAGATAACTTTTGGTCACGCTGAAAGTCATATCTACCCGTTTAATGTCACCCCATTGAGCAACGATATATCCGTTTTTTAAAATAACACCGGAGGGTTTTCCCCTTTGTTTCATGGGACCAAGTATTCTGTAATTGGGTTCTCTTGAATAAGATCTTATATTGGCAATTCTCAGATCGTAGTCAGTCCTGGTTTCATTTTGAATGGCAAAATTTACCGCGCTGTCGAGTAGACGGGCATTCATTTTTAATTCGGCAGCCGTCCTGGTTTGCCAAATGGTATCCGGGAAATAGCTTGTCTGACTGTAAAGCCTGCAGGGAATTATACAAAGGATTGCAAAGGCAATTAGTGTTATACAAGGGCCCCGTCCACTGATTGTCATATTATACAAAGAAGGCAGGGCCATGGAACGCAATGCTCTTTTCATTTTTTTGTTTTGCTCAATAAAGTTATAGCAGTATTATGGGTTCAATAAAAAAATTAAGCGCAATTTCTCCGTTGGAAAATTGCCGAGTAGCCGCAAGCCTGGATTTTAATTTATTTGACACTTTCAGTTTCTCGTGTTGGACAAATTCAACTACTCATTCGTCAAGCCTGATTCAATGCACTGATTTGTTTTGCCAGAATTTCGTTGCAAAATAAATAATGCATATCACGCCCACAAAAACAATGATTGAAATAATTTCCTCTCTCTTCAGATTTGACAAAACATATATGATAGCTGCAATGGCAATACCCGGTATTATCAATCCTCCCGGAATCTTAAACGATTTGTCCTTCTCTTCAGTTTTTTTCATTCTGAGTTTTATCAGGGCGGCTACCACTGCGAGATAAATCAGGAGAAGCGCACCGCTTGCCAGGATGGCTAATTGTTTGAATCCACCTGAAACCGAAAAAATAA
>JANWHX010000248.1 GCA_025450235.1 Chitinophagaceae bacterium
GTAAAGAAGAACCATGGCGTTTCACTGTATTTACAGGTAGTGGACTGAAAAAGCTGGCTGATTTTCAAAGTGAGTTTTATAAACAAAATGCCGGAGAAAATTTTAAAGAGGGAACTTATCTTAAGCTGCAGCAAAATCCTCTCAAAGCCTCACATGTGATTGCTATCGGCATGAAGCGGTCTCTAAATAAGAACATTCCTGACCAGGAAGATATACTGGCAGTAGGATGTGCCATACAGAATATATATTTATCTGTCACCGCGTATGGATTCGGTGGTTACTTAACCACGGGCGGTGTAACCTATAAACCAACGGCAAAAAAATTTTTCGGTCTTGGAGAAGAAGATAAATTACTTGGCTTCTTTTATATCGGGCATGTTGCTATTCCATCTACCGGCGCAAAACGACTACCGCCGGAAGAAAGAATAAATTGGGTAAATGAATGATCGCTATCGGTTAGATTCCATATTTCCACTTTTTATTTACTTTAATTCCCGTTTGCGTAAACTGTTTTCCCGTTACAGTATTACAAGATGTTGCTTGCCGGGCACATTATCTGCGTCAGTACCCGCTATGATTCATTTGCATATAGTTGTCACTTATTTGTAAAACAATTTAAATTTTCAACTTCCTGACAATTGCATGATAAAATTGTTTCATTGTTGCGTAACATTTGCATCCGCAATAATGATTTATGAGAAAAATCTACACAGCATTTGTTCTAATTATACTAACAACACCTGTTTTTTCGCAATTAGATTCTTTAAAGACTTTAGGTGAAGTAATAGTTACTGGTCAATACAAACCGCAATCCGTAAAAAATTCTGTATACCAGGTAAAGGTCATCACGAAAGAAAGAATACAAAAGCAGGGTGCATCTAAACTCCAGGATGTATTGAACAATGAATTGAACATTCGTTTTTCCCAGGACCTTGCTACCGGCGGTTCTAACATCAGCATGTTAGGTTTGTCCGGCCAGAATGTAAAAATATTGATAGATGGACTGCCGATGGTTGGCAGGCAGGGAACTTCCAACGAAATTGATATTAACCAGATTGATGTAAATACGATTGAGCGCATCGAGATCGTGGAAGGTCCGATGTCTGTAATTTATGGAGCTGATGCATTGGCAGGCGTTATCAATATTATAACAAAGAAACCCGGCGCTTCCAAACTTTCTGTTACGGCCAGGCTGCAGGAAGAATCAGTAGGAAAAGAATATGATTGGAAAACAAAGGGTGTCCACACGCAATCTGTGAGCGTTGCATTCAAACACAAAGGATGGGAAGCGGGTGGCGGATTTGGTTATTATTATTTCGGCGGATGGAAAGGCGACAGCACCGGCCGTGAATTAACACAGCACTGGAAAGACCAGATCACAGCAAATGGGTTTATTGGTTACAGCGCCGGCAAGTTCAATATCCGTTATCGAATTGATGGATTGGATGAGATCATTACCAATCCGGGCAATTTTACCCAAAAACAAACAGAGTCCGGCGACTCATTGGCTTTTGACCAGGAATATCTTTCCGACAGGATAATGCAGCAACTACAGGCGGGTTATTTTGTCAATAACAAGTTATCATTCCAGGCGCAGGGATCTTATTCAGATTATAGACGCCAGGTTTTTTCTACCGTGCTCAGTCAGAATACCGGTAAATTAAGCTTAAGCCCTGCCGCCGGTTCACAAAGTACAGTTGATTTCAAAGGGATTACGGCAAGGGCAACAGCTTTGTATAAGATATCGCCTGTTTTTAGTTTACAACCCGGAGTGGATATTAATATCGAAAGCGGTAAGGGGGAAAGATTATCAAATGGAACAAATAAGGTAGAGGATTATGCCGCCTTTATTACTTCAGAAATTACCCCGAAGAATAATAAGATCAATATACGGCCCGGGTTACGGTTCATAAAAAATTCAGTGTATGATGCGCCGCCGGTTATTCCTGCCATCAACACAAAATTTGTTTTGACAAAAGATATTGACCTGCGATTAGCTTATGCAAGGGGTTTCCGCTCACCTTCTTTGCGGGAATTGTATTTTAATTTCTTCGACGCCAATCACCAGATCATTGGCAATCCTGATCTCAAAGCAGAAACGTCCAATAGTTTCACCGGCTCATTAGCATGGAAAAAAATAACCAGCCAGAAAGCGGCTTTCACTGCAATCCTGAGCGGTTTTTATAATGATGTAAAAAACCTGATTGATTTCGCTGCTTCTCCAAACGACCCGAATACGTTTAATTACCAGAATATAGAGAATTACAAAAGTCTTGGTGGAAACCTGGCAGGCAGTTTTAATTATGAAAACTGGAACGCATCGTTAGGTTTTGGTTATACGGGTCGTTACAATCAATTTACAGAAGAAGATAAATCATTACCTGAATTCAAATGGTCCCCGGAAGTTAACACCACTATCGGGTATAATTTTCCAAAGATTAATTTCAACCTGAACCTGTTTTACAAATTCACCGGGAAGCTGCCTTATTACCAATTAGTCACTGTCAACAACCAGGATGTCATTGTCCTTGCAGAAACAGAAGGCTACCATTGGGCTGATCTTACCCTGAATAAAAAGCTTTTCAAATATTTCACCGTCAATGCCGGTATCAAAAACCTGTTTGATGTTGATTTCATTAACAGCTCTGCCAGCGGGGGCACTCATTCTTCAGTAAGCGGCACAAGGTCTATTGGTTATGGCCGTTCTTATTTCGCGGGGCTTGTTTTTAACTGGGATAAAAAATAAATCATTACTAAACGCATAAAACTACGAACGATGTTAGGAAGGTATATTTTAAAAGGGGCTGTTTTTTCATTGGCTGCAATTGTTCTTTTTAACGCCTGCCGTAAAAGAGAAGGCTTTTCGCTGCCGGATAATTATATTGTGTTTACATCCGATGCGCAGGGCATTAGTGAAGCGGAAACTTCTATTGTTATAAAAGTGAAGCTAACAAGGGGCACCGATAAAGAAATTCCTGTCGCTATAAAGATTACTGAACAGGGCGCAGCTTATGGAACAAAATATACAACTACACCTGCAGCGGTAGCTGGCACTATTAATATCACGGTTCCTTCAGGCAATAATGAAGCATCATTTACAGTGAATAAAGTGCCAGGTGTTTTATTTGACGGTACTGAAAAATTGATATTTGACCTTTATAGTTCCGGGTCACCAATATTGATCGGTACCACCAAGCAACTGACATTAAGCTTTGCAGAACTGGTAGCTACTAATTCTGCCTATACTGTCAATGGCGGAGGCGTCACTTTTCCCAATAAAGTATTCATTGACTTGAGCGCAAACCGCCAGACAGCTGTGTTGCGTACCAACTGGGACCTTGGTTTCTATTCAGAGGCGAGCGATTTTCGTGTTATCCTGAACTCATCATCAGCCATGATGGCTAAGCAAATTGCAAAGAA
This sequence comes from Chitinophagaceae bacterium, assembly GCA_025450235.1. Classification (GTDB taxonomy): domain Bacteria; phylum Bacteroidota; class Bacteroidia; order Chitinophagales; family Chitinophagaceae; genus VBAT01. The sequence goes on from JANWHX010000248.1 coordinate 3,421, forward strand.
TGATTTGAACTCAGTAACAGCAGCCGACACAGTCGGTTTTGGAAATGAGATGACTTTCAGCGGCACAGCACCAAATCCTGCAACACTGGCTTATATAGATTATCCATCAGGCGACCTGACAAAAACCGCAATTGCAACAATCAGTGCAACCGCATCCGATAATAAGGTATATATAATTAACCGTGGAAGTGGCGTAGGTTCACCGTCTCCGGCCAGAGGCTGGAAAAAAGTTCGCATCATCCGCAATTCAAGCGGTGGTTATACTTTACAACATGCCGATATTACTTCTACTTCTTTTAGTTCTATTGATGTTCCAAAAGATGCTGCTTATTTCTTTAAATACATTTCATTTGAAAACGGCCTTGTACCTGTAGAGCCAGAAAAAAAGAAATGGGATATTGCCTGGACTTATTTTACGAATATATTCGGCAGCGGTCCTTCTGAAGCTCCTTTTCTTTTCCAGGATATGATTTTACAAAACAGAAATGTAGAAGTAGCTAAAGTAATGATATCCGCAAAGTCTTATGATGCGTTTGCAGAAGCTGATATTGCCGGGCAAACTTTTTCTTCTTTGCAAACTGCCATTGGCTCTGACTGGCGCAGCGGTGGCGGTCCCAGTTCGGGACCGGCAGTAAGAACAGATCGCTATTATATAATAAAGGATGGTAACAATAACTATTACAAACTTAAGTTCACTGCTTTAACGGATGCAGGAGTCAGAGGCTATCCCTCCATCGAATATGCATTGGTAAAAAGAGGCTAATATATTGGTTTAAAAGACATGTAAAGCCATTCCGTTAAGACCGGGTGGCTTTTTTCCTTTTGCGTAAACCTGTTTTACGGATACCGTAAACCTTTGTCATTCTTCTGTTCTTGCTTTGTCAGCAAATTGTAAAATGAAATGAAAAGAACATTAAGTTCGGCAGTGGTTATTTTATTTTCGGCATCGTTACAGGCCCAGGGGAGTAAAGACAAACAGGCCTTGCCGCCCGGCAGGCAGGATATTGAAAAACTCTGTGGTTGTTATGAAGTTGAATTCAAATATGCAGAAACATTTTCACCCGATCCAGCTTATAAATTCCATGAACGGGACGAAATAAGCGGGGGCATTGAACTGATATTACCGATAGAAGCAAGCGACAAGAAAATAGTATTGCAGCATTTGCTGGTAATAACGGATTCAATGATCATCAAACATTGGCGTGAAGATTGGACCTATGAAAATCCAACCATATTTCGTTACCAGGGAAATAAACTTTGGACAAAAGAGCAATTAACGCCTGAAGATGTAAAAGGCAAATGGACACAGTCGGTATGGGAAGTGAGCGATGCACCGAGATACCAGGGAGCAAGTGAATGGATCCGCACGGATGGTAAAACATTCTGGCAAAATACTTCCGATGCTCCTTTACCGCGCCGCGAATATTCTGTCCGCAACGATTATAATATTCTGAAAAGAACCAATCGGCTTACTCTGACTGATTTTGGATGGGTGCATGAGCAGGACAACCAAAAAATAATCCGGCACCAGGGATCTGATAAATTACTTGCAGAAGAAAAGGGAGTCAATTCTTACAAAAAAACAGATGAAAGTAAATGTGCCGCTGCAAAAGCTTACTGGGAAAAAAACAAAGCCTACTGGGCGAAAGTAAGGACCGCATGGGAAAATTATATGTCTTCGCACACATCGGTTGAGCTGAAAGATACGGAAGCTGGAAAGCCGCTGCATCAATATCTGACAGACCTGGCCGCCGATTTTGCAAAGGGGAAAGTAAAACCACAAGAGATAGATGCAACAATAAAAACATCATTGGAAAAATTTATTGGCCGCGATCAAACGGTTGCGCAGAGCCAATAGGGCATTTACCCTTATCGTGTTGATAAAAGCCTCCATTAAATGGGGGTTTTTATTTTTTTGACAATAAATTTACGGTTTGAACACCACCATCAATATGATCACAAAGAAAAATACAGAAGAACCATGGGAAAAGGAAGGAGGTCAGTCACCCCTGGCGGCTTTTGTTAATTACATCCATCCTATAAGTGAAGAAGCAACCAGGTATATTAACGAGCATTCGTTTCCACAACAGGTTGATCGGGGAAGTTATTTGCTAAAAGCGGGAGAAACATGCAAACATCTTTATTTCATCCGCAAAGGTGTCATCAGGGGTTATATAAAGGATGGCACTAAAGAAGTAACTACCTGGATCACCGCAGAAAATGAGATGGTAAGTTCCATCAGGGGGCTCAGTCAACAGGAGCCATCATTGGAGAATATTCAGGCCATCGAACATTGCGATCTTATTGTAGCGACCTATGATTCGCTGCATTATTTATATGAGCATCATTTAGAAGTAAATATTGTCGGCCGTAAGTTATTGGAACAATATTACCGTGATGCTGAAGAAAGAGCATTTATATCCCGCATTCCAAACGCTTCCAAGCGATACCGGCATTTTTTGGAAACAAAAAGCAATCTCTCCAACCGTATTCCTCTCAAATACATCGCTTCCTATCTTGGAATGACGATTGAAACGCTCAGCAGGATACGCAGCAAGAAGATATAATCAGTCGCCAGTTCGCAGTTCTCAGTTCACAATCAACAAGAATTTGGCTGATTCTCTGACTGCCGACTGCTGACTGACTACTGATGACTGTACGACTGATTTGCCTACCTTTGCACCCTTCAAAAACAGGCAGGACAAGGATCATGGCAGACAAATACAGGGAGTTTCAAGGTTTAAATTTGCCGGCAATTGAGCAGGAAGTATTAGCCAAATGGGCTGATAGCCATGCTTTTGAAAAAAGCGTTTCGCTTCGGGAAGGCGCCACGCCTTTTGTGTTTTATGAAGGTCCCCCAAGTGCTAATGGTTTGCCCGGCATTCATCACGTTATTTCCCGCACATTAAAGGACCTGGTCTGCCGCTATAAGACCATGAAAGGGTTCCAGGTGAAAAGAAAGGGCGGCTGGGACACTCATGGTTTGCCAATTGAACTGGGGGTAGAAAAAGAACTGGGTATCACAAAAGAGGATATTGGGAAAAAAATATCAGTAGAAGAGTATAATCGAAAATGCCGTGAAGCGGTGCTGCGGTACAAAGACAAATGGGATGACATCACCCGTAAGATGGGTTATTGGGTCGATCTGAACGATCCCTATATCACTTTTAAGAATGAATACATCGAAACACTATGGTGGATATTAAGTGAGTTGTATAAAAAAGGCTTGTTGTACGAAAGTGTAAGTATACAACCCTATTCTCCGGCAGCAGGAACCGGTTTGAGTTCACATGAATTGAATCAGCCCGGAACATACAAGGATGTGAAGGATACGAGTGCCATTGCGATGTTTCGCCTGTTGCGGCCCGACGTCCTCCAAACAGCCTCCAAAGGAGGAAGCTTCCAGCCTTCGAAAGGAATAGAACTCTTCAAAATAGCAGACTCTAAGAACCCTCCTTTGGAGGGCAGGGAGGCCGGGGTTTTCTTTCTTGCATGGACGACAACGCCATGGACGCTTCCTTCTAATTTAGGATTAACAGTAGGACCAAATATTGATTATGTATTGGTAAAAACTTTTAATCCTTACACTCACCGTCCAATAAATGTTGTGTTGGCAAAAGCTTTATTGAGTAAGTATTTTAAAGAAGAAGGAATGGATGGAGATTTTGCTGGTTATAATGAAAAGGCCAAACTTCTTCCGTGGAAAATTTTAGCTGAGTTTAAAGGAAAGGATATTGAAGGCTGTGAATATGAACAATTGCTTCCTTTCGAAGCCAACAAAACAGGCAATCCCAATGCCTTTAAAATTTTATTAGGTGATTTCGTAACGACGGAAGATGGTACGGGGATCGTACATACTGCACCGGCTTTTGGAGCAGACGACTTTAGAGTTGGTCAGAAGTATGATATTGGCATTTTGATAATGGTTGATAAACAGGGAAAGTTCGTTGATGGACTGGGAGAGTTTAGTAACCGTTATGTCAAGAACTATAAAGACGAAAAGAACTATGTGGACGTCAATGTTGATATCGCGGTTAAACTAAAGAAAGAGAACAGGGCTTTTAAAGTTGAGAAATATGAGCATAGCTATCCGCATTGCTGGAGAACCGATAAGCCAATTCTTTATTATCCCTTAGATGCATGGTTTATTAAAACCACGGCGATGAGAGACCGGATGGTTGAATTAAACAAGACCATCAACTGGAAACCCAAATCAACCGGTGAAGGAAGATTTGGTAATTGGCTGGAAAATATGGTGGATTGGAATCTTAGCCGTTCAAGATTTTGGGGAACCCCTTTACCAATATGGAAAACAGAAGACGGAGAGGAAGAAATTTGTATTGGCTCAATAGACGAATTAAATGAAGCTATCCGGAATGCAGGTAAAGTGCTGGGTGGAGATGTGAACAAGAACCATCTGCATGAAGGAATTCTAGATCTTCATAAACCTTATGTAGATGAAATAATATTGGTAAGTAAATCAGGTAAGGCAATGAAAAGAGTACCTGACCTGATTGACGTGTGGTTTGATTCCGGCGCCATGCCTTATGCGCAATGGCACTACCCGTTTGAAAATAAAGAAATATTCAGGCAGAGTTTTCCTGCTGATTTTATTGCCGAAGGTGTTGACCAGACAAGAGGTTGGTTTTATACCCTTCATGCCATTGCAGCTATGTTATTTGATAACGTCGCATACAAAACCTGTGTGTCGAACGGACTGGTATTGGATAAGAATGGAAATAAAATGAGTAAGCGATTGGGTAATGTGGTGGATCCATTTAAGACCATTGAAACATTCGGCGCCGATGCTACAAGGTGGTACCTCGTTACCAACGCATCTCCCTGGGACAATATGAAATTTGACCTGGATGGCATCAAAGAAGTACAGCGAAAGTTCTTTGGCACCTTGTATAATACTTACCAGTTCTTTGCCTTATATGCTAATGTTGACGGGTTTGCTTTCAAGGAAAAATATATCCCGGTCAAAGACAGGCCTGAAATAGACCGCTGGATCCTGTCTTCTCTCAATTCGCTGGCGAAGAAAGTGAATGAGTACATGGATGATTATGAACCCACCCAGGCCGGTCGTCTTATTGAAGATTTTGTTGATGAACATTTAAGCAACTGGTATGTTAGATTATGCAGGCGGCGTTTTTGGAAAGGAGAATATGAACAGGATAAGATATGTGCCTACCAGACGTTGTATGAATGTTTGGAGACCGTTGTAAGATTGATAGCCCCTATTTCCCCTTTCTTCAGCGATGCTGTGTTTCAAAACCTTGAAGCTATTACCGGTCGGTTAAAGGCGGAGTCAGTGCATCATGTGGACTTCCCTATTGCTAAAGAATCGATCATTGATAGTTCTTTGGAAGAAAGGATGCAATTGGCGCAGGATGCATCTTCGTTAATATTATCGCTTCGCAAAAAAGTAAATATTAAGGTCCGTCAGCCTTTACAAAGAGTTTTGATCCCTGTTTTGACCCCGGCTATGAACGAGCAACTGAAGAAAGTTGAGGACCTGGTCAAAGCCGAAGTAAATGTAAAAGAAGTGCAATATCTGAATCCGGACAATTCATTTATCAGTAAAAAGATAAAGCCAAACTTTGTTGCGCTGGGAAAAAAGCTTGGTCCGAAAATGAAAGCGGTGGCAGCTGTTTTAGCACAATTTACGCAGGATGATATCGCAAGGCTGGAAAAAGAAGGTCAATATAGTTTGTCAATTGATGGCGATCCCGTAATATTACAGGTTAGCGAAGTGGAGATTAGCAGTGAAGATATTCCGGGATGGACGGTGGCTAATAAGGGCAATTTAACCGTGGCATTAGATATTACTGTGACACCCGAACTTGAAGCAGAAGGGAATGCCCGCGAGTTTGTGAACCGGGTCCAGAAAATACGTAAGGATCAGGGCTTTGAGTTGACTGACAGGATAGAAGTAAAAGTTGTGGCGGCGAATGGAATGAAAAATTCTTTGGCTCAGTTTAAAGACTATATTTGCGCCGAAATTCTCGCCGATAAGCTTGAAGTAGTATCTGAAATACCCGGTGGAACCGAGATCGATATTAATGATGTTTCACTAAAAGTTATTGTTTCAAAAAAAGGCTAAATGTATGGCTAACAAGAAAAAACCGGCTTCAAAAAAGCCTGCTGCCAAAAAGGCGGCAAAAAAGCCTCTTGCCAAACCCGCAGCCAAAAAAGCTGCAACTAAAAAAAAGGACAAACCCGTGCAAAAGAAAACTGCTGCTAAGTCAGCACCCAAGAAAACTGCGGCTCCAAAAAAGCTGGCAGCAACACATGCTGCGAAACCTGTAGTTAAAGCTGCTCATAAACCAGAAGTAAAGCCGCCGGCGCCGCCGCCAGTTGCAGCAAAACCCGCGAAGAAGAATGGTGCAGTAGACCCTAAATCTTTAGTCTCTATTAAACCTACGGCAAAACCAGTGATAAAGAAAGAACCACCGAAGCCTACGAAGGTCGTTATACCGAAGACAACGATCAAGAGTGCAGTAAAATATGAACCCGAATTCACTAAATCTGTTTTAGATACCCCCATGTACGAAAATAATGGCCCAACTATGAGATATGCAGATTCTGATCTTGGAGAATTCAGAGAAATCATCACTAAGAAATTGGATGCCGCTAAAAAAGAACTGGCGTATCTCCAGGGCTTGATCACCCGCAGAGATGAAGGTGGCGACATGGATGAAGCCCGCTACATGACCATGGAGGACGGAAGTGTAAGTATGGAAAGAGAGCAACTGAGCCAGATGGCCAGCCGGCAGATCACCTTTATTGATCACCTCGAAAAAGCAATGATGCGGATAGAGAATAAAACATATGGCATCTGTCGGGTTACCGGCAAATTAATTGATAAAGCCCGTTTGCGCGCTGTTCCGCACGCTACTTTGAGCATCGAGGCAAAACAGATGATGAGCAAGTAATAAAGCAGAAAAAACGCTCTATAAAAGCCTTCACGATGAAGGCTTTTTTGCATTTATGGCGTTGAAATGAAGGAAGCTATTTTTTCTTTTCAAGGAAGATCTGGAAGCCAACTCCAAAAACGAAATGATGACCGATGAACTTTTGTTCATAGTCTGGCTTTTGTGTTACATCTCCTGTCGTCGGATCTGAATAGTCTCGTAGGAAAGTTCCCTTGGGATGGCTCTTGCTATAAGAGAGTTTGTAGCCAACATAAAAATCCAAAGCGGTTTTGCTTGCCAGGAATTTTGAGAGACCGATCGAAAGACCTGTATTGGCCACAAAATCGCCGGAAGATTTTTGACTATAGCGATCAACATACACACCATTGGTTTCATATTGAAAGCCTTCAGTTTTACTCCCGCCTAATCCGGCAGCCAAATCATATTGACAAAAAAAAGCTGTCTTAAGATTGTCGCCACTGAAGTAGTAACGGGCAAATCCACCCACCGTAAAATTAAAACTGTTGCTTTCATCTTTGAGGTATGTGCTTCCGCCTGACTCTCCAATTATCTTTTCTTTATTGTATGCAATGGCCGGCATTATTCCAATTGCAATGTTGTCATTAATAAACCAACCGATCGCAGGATTAAACGATATTCCAAAGTTGTCGCTGCTGTTAGTTGAAGTTGCTATTGATGTAGAAACATCTGTGTTATCATTATTAAAAAAAATTGTTCCGACTGAAGCGCCCAGCATTCTATCACCCTTTTTAAACTGGGCAGTTAACATGGTAGTCATAAGTAACGATGCGACAGCAAAGCTCAATTTTCGCAGCATAAATATTGATTTTATCCGAAGCCATTTCCGGGGGTAAACAACAAATATAACAGTTCAGTTAAATTCAACAATAACAGAATTTTTTTCAAAAAACACATGATGTATTGGGATATTTTCCCCTACCTTTAATTGCTTTTGGAAAAACAAATTTTTCCGTTTATTTTTAAAAATAGAAACCATTTTAACTGCCAAAACAAACGTTATGAGAAAGTTGAGACTTCTTTCCCTTTCCATTTTTTCCATTACACTTATAGCGGTTAGTTGTACAAAGGAAGGTCCTGAAGGTCCTGTCGGCGCCAACGGTCCACAGGGTCCTGCCGGTAGTACGGGTCCTGCCGGTTCTGGCGGTACTCCAGGTACTCCGGGTGCTACTGGTCCAATAGGTATTGCAAACGTAATTTATTCAGCCTGGTTAGCTGCTCCAAGCACAAGCGGCGCGGCTGGATGGTTCGATACATCAATTTCAACTATCGGGGCAGTATCACGTGCTAATTTCCCTGCTCCATCTTTATCCCAGACAGTTCTTGACCAGGGAACGACGCTTGTATTTCATACTTCCGCTGCCGCTCCTCCTGCAACAGGAACTGCCAATGTTCAACCTTTACCTTTTACAATGAATTTAGCTGGCGTAATTCAGGAAGTTAATTATCGTCCTGCCGTGGGACGGGTAATAGTTTTTCTTAAGAATCTCAGCGCTACCGGTTCTTTGTCAATGTCAACAGGAAATTATTTCCGATATGTTATCGTACCCGGGGGAGTTGCCGGCGGTCGTATGGCAAGTGGACCTGGCTATTCTATTGATCAGTTAAGGGCCATGTCATACGAAGAAATAATAACAAAGTTCAACATTCCCACTAACGGAACAAATCAATAAGCTGTATGAGAAAATTGAGATGTTTATCAATAACATTAGTATTGCTTATTGTTTTTGTGGTAAGCTGTACTAAAGAAGGTCCGGAAGGTCCAATGGGTGCCCAGGGGCCGCAGGGTGTTCCCGGGAACACTGGGCCAGGCGGTGGTACGGGTACTGCCGGCACCGCTGGGGCACAAGGTCCTCCGGGTACTGCTAATGTCATTTATTCCGGTTGGTTGCCAGCTCCTACTTCATTTAGCGCAGCCGGATGGTTTGATACAACTATGAGCCCAATGGGCCTGGTTTCCCGAGCTAATTTTACAGCACCTTCAATGACACAGGCAATCCTTGATCAGGGTCTGACGATGGTATATCACACCTTTGCTGCACCACCTGCTTCACCGATCGGCGGCGCCAATGCACAGTCATTGCCTTATTCAACAACTGTTAATTTACCCCCGCTTCAATACATTCAGATAAATTACAGGCCTGCTGTAGGAAGGATAATTGTATTTATAAAAAATATGACAAGCGCAACTTCTTTTGGTGTAACCGGCGGCCACTTCTTCAGATATATAATTGTGCCGGGTACTATTGCTGGTGGGCGTATGGCCAATGGACCTGCCACAGGGTATACAATTGAACAATTGCAGTCGCTTCCGTATAACGAAGTATTGCGTAGATTTAATATTCCGCGTGACGGATCAAATCAATAACCTTTATTCTGCACAGGCGATCCGGTCTCGTTAACGATGAGACCGGATTTTTATTTGCAAATATTACTTCGTGTAGTCTAAGAGTCAGAAACCGCCAAAAAATTATGGTGACACAAAGAA
>JANWHX010000249.1 GCA_025450235.1 Chitinophagaceae bacterium
CCGGGTTATCGGTTCCTGCTTTTATCGTCTGCAGCGTTATTAAAACCGCAGTTATCAATCCTAACACTGCAATAGAAATAATAAATGGTGTAGCATTTAAAGAGATACGATAAGCATACTCATTTAGCCATTTGTTCATAATAAACCAGGCAACGGGACAGGCTATTAGCCCACCTGCTGTGATGACCCATAAGAACTCCTTCATGAAAAGACGAATAATGCCCCCGACAGAGGATCCAAGCACCTTTCTTATCCCAATCTCTTTCGTTCTTTTCTGAATGCTTAACGAGACAAGTCCAATCACACCAAGCAATACTATAACAAGAGAAAGCAACATAGCGGTGTAGGAGGCTTTTTTCAATTGAATCTCGGATCGGTACAATTGTGTGAGTGTTTCATCCATGAATTTATATTCAAAAGGCGCTCCGGGCATCAATATGCTCCATCGTTTTTGCAATGCCGCGATTGAGTTACCGATATTCCCGGGCTCTAATTTGAAAGATAGGAATCGGAAGATAGTTCCCAGTCGTACGTGCGTAAAGGTGAATGGTTGAATAGGTTGTTGCATCGAACCGAAATGAAAATCTTTCGTTACGCCAGCAATGGTAAAAACTGTCGCGCTGCCGGTGAATTTTAATTGCCCGCCGATCGCTTCCTGTGGACTTTTCCAGCCCAATACCTTTGCCTGTGTTTCATTGATGACAAGTTTTGTTGAATCTGTAACTAATCCGGTTTCAGAATAAAAAACACCTGCGGCCATTGGTATGCCGTAAGTAGAACTATAGAATTCATCGGTCGTTAACAAATGAGTTAAAATACCGGTAGCGGAATCCGCCCCATTTTTATAAATAAACGCATATCCTGAATTCGCTCCATTGGGCACTTCAAATGAAAGCGTAGCGTTCTTAACTTGTGGAATTGCTGCAAACTGACGACGTATGTTTTCCATCTTGTTTACACCCGCTGTGCTCCAGTCTCGAGGCACCTGCGCTGAAACGATGTATTCTTTATTGTATCCAAGATCATTGCTGAAAAAATGAGCTATCTGCCGTGAAATGACAATCGCGCCGGTAAAAACAATGGTCGCAGTACCAAACTGGAATGCCACTAATGATTTTCGCAGCCAGACCTTCTCCTTCACTGAATTCAATTTTCCTTTTAATGATTGAACCGTTTTCATTGATGAGAGAACAAGCGCCGGGTAGAGTCCTGCAATAAACCCAATGATCACTATAAATAAAAAAACTATTCCCACGAAATAAACGGGAAACTGGTAAAGCGATGGAATTTCTTTACCTAAAATGGCACTAAAAAGATTCTTAGTCACCAGGTAAATGCCAAAGGCAAATACGGCAGAAAAGAATACCAGGATAACAGATTCAACGAGGAACTGAATGATCAATTGTCTTTTCAGCCCGCCCAAAACTTTCCTGATACCGATCTCCCGCATGCGTGCCGATGACCGGCTGACCGCCATGTTGATGAAGTTGACGATGGCCATTAACAGGATGAACATCGCGATTGCTGATAAAGCATACAGCATTTTTTTTACCAATCCGTTATTGGCAGTCAAGTAATATTTTTTCAGGGGAGTAAGATAAGGTGTAAGGGCTCCGGCGAACCCTGTATTTTGTTTGACCAGGTATTGCATCGGTTTTTCGAGGTCCGCCGGTGCAACACCTTTTTGTAACTCAATGTATGAAGCAATGGTCGGATTATCCCAATTCATATTTCTTCCGAAGAATGTAAGGTTGCTGGTGGATACGTAAATGTCATTGGGATAATCATTCACCAGGCGGGTAACGGAGTTCCACGAAACATTTTCCATTACACCTTTGATCATAAAATCATGTTTGGAGCCCGAAAAGTTTTCAATCGTGATGGTTTCACCCACTACATCTTTCTTGCCAAAATATTTGATGGCCCTGTCGGCAGTGATGACGGCGGTAAATGGTTCATGCAGGGCCGTATTCGGATCCCCATGGAGAAAACGAAACCCATACATGTTAAACAATGTACTGTCGCCTACTTGTAACCCTTCGCGAAAAACTTTGTCTCCCTTTGAAACATTGGAAGTGATTCCATCGTAGCGATAGTAATTTGCGACGAGGTCCGGATGATTTTCCCGCAACGCTTTTGCGAGTGGTCCTAGTGTAGCCAGATCATATCCCTGGTTTGGATCTTTCCATTTGCTTTGAATGATATACTGCTGATTGGGATTTCTCAATTCAGAATTCACGTTGAATTCATTCCATACATAAGCGGCCACCAGCAGGGTAAATGCGATACCGGCTGACAATCCTATAATGTTCACGAGCGAATAAAAAGGATTCTTAATAATATTCCGCCAGGCGATCTTGAAATAATTTCTTATCATAGATAAAATTTTGATTAGTTCCAGGCAACTTTAAATTGGCTTTGTATAAAATTATTAATTTATAAACGGCTCCACGCAAGCCCAGACCGCCGGGAAGTTGCAAAAAAATATTACATGGTGGCACCCGGGTATCAACGCTATCCGATTATTCCTGATATACTTCGCACATTGAATAAATTCATCTATAGTGCTATAGCCATCCCGGTCTCCGTTCATCAATAAAACCGGGCATAGAATTTTCTCAAAAGTTTCCTTGCTCATAAAATCATCATTATACATTGTATTCAGTCTTGTAAGGCTTTCCTGCCAGCGATTAGGCTCTGGCATTAACTTCAGCCGGCCCGAAAAAAATGCTGAGTCTGATTTCATCAAACTTTCTGCTGTATAATTGAGCTTTCCAGATTGCCGGTTTTTAGGTCTGTCTCCCACACCCATCACAACCAATTTTCTTATCAACTCCGGGTAAAGCGCTGCCAGCTTCAATCCACTCATTCCGCCATCGCTGAATCCCATAAGGATGACGCTGTCCTGAGTTATGTGGCGAATTACTTTATACGCATCATCAGCCCTTTGCTTATAGGAAAAAGGGTCTTTGCCCATTTCAGATTTGCCATGGCCCCTGGTGGCAATACATATCACCTGGTATTTCCCACTAAGTTTTTGAATGAAAGGAGAAAATTCGTCGATATAACCATACACACCACCGTGCAGCATCACGACGGGTTTGCCTTTGCCATAAATTTCATAATAGATTTTTGCGTCCCCGATATTGATATAATGGCCGGCTTCCGGGTTATTGCCATACGGGATGGCCTGTGAAAAAACTTTGTGACTTGAAAAAATGACTAGTAAGCTCAGAACGGCCTTTACCATGATTTGTATTATTTTTTCCGGATAAAATTATTGATTCATGTACTTTACTCTGTTCGCAGTGATTTCATCCCGATATTCATCGGGATTCCGCCACTCGCCTCACTCCGTTCGGAGTGACTTCACCGGGTTAGCAAAAGCGGCTTTAACAGCTTTATACCCAACCGTTATCCACGCAATTAATACTGATGAAAGAATAGCTATGGCAAAAACCAACCAGCCGATATTGGTATGATAATAAAAACCAGACAACCACTTCTGCATAAAAAAATATCCTAGAGGAGCTGCAATTAAAAATGCGATCCCGATCAGCAGTGTGAATTCTTTTGAAAAAAGATAAACGATACTTTGAGCAGAAGCTCCCAATACCTTTCTAATGCCAACTTCTTTGGTTTTTTGCACAGCCATAAATGACACAAGGCCATATAAGCCCAGGCATGAAATGAATATAGCAAGTATTGAAAAAACCTTGAACAGTTGTGACGTAAGGGCTTCATTCAAATAAAACTGCTCGATACGTTCATCGAAAAAGACGGGATCGAACATATACGTTGGATAAATATTGCTAAAAAGCTTGTGTACACTTTCCATTGTGCTATTCATGTCGTTCCGATCCATCCGCACAGCGATCCATTCATAAGCATTATACTCAGTAGTTATTGCTGTTGGCATAATGGCTTCGCGCAGGGATTTATTATTATAATCCCTGAATACACCCACTATCGGCACTTTTCTGTTCCATCCTACAAATGCTATGGATTTGCCAATTACCTCTGCGGGCGAACGAAATCCAAGTTTTTTTATCAAAGCTTCATTCACTACAATTTCACGGGTTGTATCGCTGTGAAATGGTAAACGTCCTGCCAGCAATGAGATGCCAAAAGTTTTGAAATATCCTGTATCGGCAAACTGGCCAATTATAAAAAAATCTTTTTTCTCTGCATCATTGTCGAAAACAAAATCAGTTGACCATGCCCAATCATTGGATGGGGCAGCCATGCAAAGACTGGCAGATACAACTCCGGGTAATGCTTCCATCTGGTTTTTCAATAGTGGATACTTTACTTTTAATGAGCTGTCGCTTGGCAAATTCACCAGAACTATCCCATTTTTATCAAAACCCATCGGCCGGGTGCGGAAGAACTTCATTTGTTGTATTACTACTACTGTTCCTATGATCAATAGCTGTGCAATTACAAACTGGAAAACAACAAGACCACGTCGTAATGAAATATTACCAGTTGTTTTTATGTTGATCCTGCTCCTGAAAGCATGGACAGGATTAAAACCTGATAAAACTAAGGCAGGATAAATGCCGGCAAGCAGTGTAACAACGATCCCAATGATTAAAAGGTAAAAAAGAATCATTTGATTGTTTAACACGTCCAGAGAAAGGCCTTTATTCATTAGGTTATTGAGCATGGGTAAGCATGCAAATGCCAGTAAGCAACCAAGGACAAGTGAAAAGAAGGTAACCAAAGCGGTTTCCTGCATAAACTGCCAGATCAATTGGGAACGATTGCCCCCCAATACTTTTCTGACGCCGATCTCTTTTGAACGGTTGACGGATTGTGCAGTTGCCAGGTTGATAAAATTGATACATGCGACCAATAAAAGAAAAATACCGATCAATGCCAGTGACCACAATTCCTTTTTGGAAAGAGAATTGTTATAAAATGTTCCGAAATCTGTATTAAGATGAACATCGGTGAGTGGTTGAAAACCTAATTTCCATCTGAAAGCCGGGTCGTCTTTATAATGTTTTTTTTCAAAAGAACGTAATTGGGATTCCAATGCTGCATATTGATGTCCTTGTTGCGCCAGTACGAAACATTCATTGCTGGTGGAAATATAATTCCATGAGTCAGGATTAGTAAACATGCCGGGGGCGAGCTTCTTCAATGTTTCATACGACGCAGCCATTTTAACTGGCAGATCAGTATTTGCCGGCACATCTTTAAAAATGCCTACTACATTGAGGGGTACTCGGTATGACCAGAGCTGTATTGTTTTTCCAATTGCTGCCTGCGGGTTATCAAAAAACTTATTGGCAAAGCTTTCATTCAATACAGCGGTGTTAGGTTCGGCCAGCCGGCTTGCATTTCCCGCCACCCATTTAAAATCGAACATCTCAAAAAAAGATATATCGGCCCAGAATAATCCATTGTTTTCTTTGAAACGTTTTTCCTCACCCAATCCTTCCGCCGGAATGTATAATTGTGCTTGTCCAAAACTCATGATGGAAGCCACTTTTTCAAATTGTGGAAAATCCAAACGCATCGCATCTCCTAACTGCGCCGGAACCGCGCCATGTCTTGAGTTAATCTCGCCATTACTTTTATTCAATTGCATTGATGTTACACGATATATCCTGTCTTTCTTTGAATGATAGCGATCGTAACTTACTTCATTTTGTATCACAAGAAAGATAAGTATACCTGCCGCAATGCCTGTAGCAAGACCCGTTATATTTAATATGGAAAATGATTTCTTTTTCCAGAGTGTCCGAAAGCTTGTTTTTAGATAATTATTGAACATATCAGTTGATTTGTTATTTAATGTCCCAATCATCACTCACCACTCACCACTCAGCACTCAGCACTCCGTTCGTTGCTTCACTCTGTTCGCAATGACTTCACCGGATTTGCAACGGCCGCCTTCATAGCTTTCAATCCCACCGTCAATAACGCTATCAGCAGCGCCATGGAACCGGCGATCAAAAACACCCACCAATACATTTTGGTCCGGTAAGCAAAATCGTTTAACCAGGTATTCATCATCCACCAGGCAACCGGGATAGCAATCACTGTTGCAATGATCACCAGTTTTATGAAATCTTTCGACAACATCGCAATGAGCTGCACGATCGAAGCACCCAGCACTTTCCTGATCCCGATCTCCCTGATGCGTTGTTCAGCGGCATAGGTAGCCAGTCCAAACAAACCCATACAGGCAATTAAAATTGTCATAACAGCAATGGCGAGAAATATGTTTTCCCTTTTCTTATCATCGCGATAGAAAATATCCCATTGTTTATCCAGGAAATTATATTCGAACAAATGATTCGGATCTATTTTGTGAAGGACAGCTTCCATTTGCTTTAGTGTTTGCGCCGCATTATCGGTTGTCAGCCTGGCAGTATAATAATCGATACGGTCAACAGGATTCTGCTGGAAGGCAATGATCATCGGGGCGACCCTTTCCCTTAAAGAACGGAAATTAAAATCCCTGGTAATACCGACAACCCTTGCCCTGAAAGGTTCATCGAGGGTATTTATGCTGCCGTTGTAGTCAATGGATGGTATTTCTATTATTTGCTCCGAAGGCTCTTTGATCCCGAGCACAGATGCAGCTGTCTCATTAATAAGGATAGCAGAAGAATCTCCCGGGTTAGCTGCTGAAAAATTTCTTCCTTTCAATAGGCCTATTTCAAACGTCTTAAGAAACTGGTCATCTGCAGTAAACAAATACATATCATCACCCGCTGTAACGGATCCCTGCTGTTTTGCCTTTGCTTTTGATATTATTTTCCATTCACCGGGTACACGGGATGTGGCACTCACCGACTTTACCGCCGGGATCTTTGTATACTCATTCTTGATGGTCTCCGCACCGCGGCGGACAGCCCCGCTATTTATATCTATTACTACCAATTGTTCTTTATTAAACCCCATATTGGCCGTATTCACATATTTCATCTGGAGAAAAACAATCAGTGTAGCAATGATCATAATAATGGACAAAGAAAATTGGAACACAACCAGGCCGCGGCGAAGAGATAAATGCCCTTTACCCTGTTGCACTTTGTTTCTTAATAACAAAAGTGGTTTTAGCCCTGATTGAAAGACGGCCGGGTAAGATCCCGCAAACAAACCCACCAGCGTAATCGTAGCAAATATCCCTGCCCAGATCCGATAGTCGGTAGACAAAGTAAGTTCCAATTGTTTCTCTGCAAAGGCATTAAAATAGGGAAGAGCGAGTTTCGTTATCGCCAGGGCGAGTATCAAAGCGAGGATGGCCATCACAAATGCTTCTGATAAAAACTGGCTCACAAGATTGGCCCGGACCGCACCGGCCACCTTGCGTACGGCAATTTCTTTGCCCCGGTTAGCAAATCTTGCCGTAGTAAGATTCATATAGTTGATGCAAGCAATCAATAAGACGAAAAGAGCTACGATTGAAAACACATAGATATAGGTCAGGTTGCCCTTTCTTTCGGAACGGGTATTATCTCCTTCTATTCCTGCCGAATGGAAGTGAATGGATTTGAGGGGTTGTAAATTCAAAACAGTTTTACCCGTATTATCATTTGAACGATTCGAGGCCACCATTTGATTTAGCTTTTGGCTGGCCTTTGCGACATCGGCATTTTTGTCCAATACCAGGTAAGTAGTATAACTATTAGATGTCCAGTCGCGATTAATAAAATCCTGGTATCGCTGACCTGTTATGCTGCTCTCGGAAAAAATAAGATTGAATGAAAGGTGAGAATTGGAAGGAAAGTTTTTAAATATGCCCGTAACCATATAGGGCAGGCTGTCAACATCTGTCTTTAATGTTCTGCCCACTACCGAACTAACTCCGTAAATTCTCTTAGCCGTTTCTTCTGTAAGAATAACAGAACGCGGCGCAGTCAGGGCGGTACTACGGTTCCCTTCCAGTAATGTAAAATCAAATACGTTCAGGAAATCGGGGTTGGCAGTAACGAATAATTCATGAAGGGCATTGGTGCTGACCGGGTCAGCAACATTAGTTCTTCCAAAAGAGGTAAAACGGGCGGCCAGTTTTACTTCCGGAACGTCCACGGGCGCCCGGTCCGCTATTTTGTAACCTACTGCAGATATTTTCGATTCTTTGCCTTCGGGGGAGGTCCTTTCATCAATCACCCGGTAAATGCGGCCCGCTTTAGTATGGAAAGCATCATAGGTCAATTCGTCAAAAACATATAAAGCGATCAGTAGAAAGCAGACAAGGCCCGCCGTTAATCCAAAAATATTGATGAAAGAATAGACTTTATTCCTCCACAGGTTGCGAAGAGCAATCTTTAAATAGTTTCTTAACATAGTTTCAGTTTTTGATCTTTAATAATTATTAGTTAATGGCTATCGTTCTCTCCCGGACCTTTAACCATCAGAACCAACAAAAATCTTTCAACTGTCATCAACAAACTCACCATTCACCACTCACCACTCACCTCCATCACTCCGTTCGTAATGACTTCATCCCGATATTCATCGGGACTTCGTCACTTGCCTCACTCCGTTCGGAGTGACTTCGCAGGATTGGCGATCGCCGCCTTTAATGCCTGGAAACTGACGGTGGTCAATGCAATAACAATCGCTAATACTCCCGCTACTAAGAATATTTCCCAGCTGATGCTTATTCTATAGCTGTAGTTCAGCAACCACTTGTTCATGGCAAACCATGCAACCGGCACAGCAATAAAAAATGAGATAATGACCAGCATGACAAAATCCTTTGAAAGTAAATTCCATACGCTGAATACAGATGCGCCTAATACTTTTCTAACTCCAATTTCTTTGATACGTTGTGCCGCCACAAATGATGCTAATCCAAATAACCCGAGACAGGAAATTGCAATCGCCAATAGGGCAAAAAAACCGGCCAGTTTACTGATGCGTTCTTCGCTGGTAAATTTCTTTGCGTATTCATCATCGGCAAACTTGAATTCGAAAGGCTGGTCCGGTACAAACTTTTTATATACTGCTTCAATTTTTGTCAATGCTTCTTTCGGACCTGAAGAAGGATTTATTTTAGCAATAGTGATATTTTGCTCTTCAGTGGCTAAATTAAAAACAGTTGGTTTCGGTTCATCATAAGGAGAGTTCATTACCATATTATGAATTACGCCAATAACCGTAAGCGGTTGATCCCACCATGTTACTGTTTCACCAACAGGATTTTTTAGGCCCATAAAGTTGACGGCGGCCTCGTTCAAAATAACCGCGGATGTATCGGTAGCAAACTCTCTCGAGAAATCACGCCCTTCTTTGATCTGCCAGCCTATAGTTTTACCGTAGTCATAGGAAGCGCTGACATTCAAAAAGTCAATGGAGAGGTTGGGATCTTTTCCCTTCCAGCTGAAACCGCTCGAGCTTCCCCAGGTGGCTGTAGTAGGACTCCCGGCTTCTGACATTGACGTAATTGCGCCTGATTGAATCAATGCGTCTCTCATTGCATTGAAATGACTGTGAACCTCCGCCGTCAATGGTAAGGTTACCACACCCTGGCGGGTGTAACCAACAGGGCGGTCTTTTGCAAATTGAATTTGCTTGTAAACAATGATCGTCCCAATTATTAATATGACCGAAACGGTGAACTGAACTACGACAAGAACTTTGCGAGGTATCGCCGCAAAACGTCCTGCTTTGAATGTGCCTTTTAATACTTTTACCGGCCTGAATGAAGACAAATAAAACGCGGGATAGCTGCCGGCGATCAACGCTGTAAAAACAATGAAGCCAATACTTATTATCCAAAAAAACGGGTTAGCCCAAAAAATAGTCATTTTCTTATCAGCCACGCTATTGAAGAAGGGCAACAACAGTTGTACTATCAGTAATGACAAGGCAAATGAAAAGGTTACTGTTAGCAACGATTCACTAAAAAATTGAAAGATGAGTTGACGGCGTGACGAACCAACGGTTTTACGAATGCCTACTTCTTTTGCACGTTTTTCGCTTCGTGCCGTACTTAGATTCATAAAATTGATACAAGCCAATAACAAAACAAATACGCCAATGATCCCAAACATCCATACATATTGTATGGCCCCACCTGTGTTTACCCCGTTCTTAAACTCTGAATACAAATGCCATTTGCTCATTGGTTGCAGGAAAAGTTCTGGTTTCTTTTTGGCAAGCTGTTCATTTACTTTTTTAAGCTTAGCATCTTTAATCTTTGCGGAAACGGTATTGAAGTCAGCTTTATCATTTAATTCAACAAAAAGTGAAAATGAGTTGGGTCTCCACGGGTCTGTCATGGTTCTTATCCATTCGGTATTGTTATAGAGCAGCTCCCAGGGAGATATAAAAGACAGGTCGGCAAAAGTTGAGTTGTGTGGAAAGTCCTTATACACGCCGGTAACCTTTGCGTTCATTTCGTTATCTATCTTCATTACCTTATTGATGGGATCTTCATTGCCGAAATAAGCTTTAGCCGCCGATTCGGAAAGTAATACAGAAGAGGGGTCGCTGAGACTATTATTCCCACGAATCATTTCAAGACCAAATAAATCCGGTGCTTCTTTTTCAAAAAAGCCACCGGTCTTTTTCAATTTTTTATCATTCACTGCCACTAAATGCTCGCCGATATAAGTGGCGAGTGCGATATGTTTAAAATCGCTTCCATAATTTTTACGCAGCTCATCAGCCAGGGGCCAGGGCACATTGGTCCAGGTTTGTACTTCGCCATTATTGGTTACATTCTGAATTACCTGTGCAATGCGACCATAATTTTTAAAATTCTTATTAAAAGAAACTTCATCATGTATCCACAGACCGATCAGCAGGGCAACTGCCATTCCAATCGATAGCCCGGTAATGTTGATGAAGGAGTGCATCTTACCCTTTCTAAGGCTGCGCCA
>JANWHX010000250.1 GCA_025450235.1 Chitinophagaceae bacterium
AAGGTCAACATATTTAGTTATGAATGTTTTCAGGTTAGTATCCATACCAATTAAGTATCTCGTCACGAAGCTTTGCTCATTTATGAACTACAAGTTTGCAATGAATCTGGATATGTTGTACGGCCCGCATAGTCATGGAATCTTCCTCTTTGATGAATTGGAATAACAGCCGGGCTGCCTCCTCTCCCATTTCATAAGAGCTCTCTTCAATGGATGCGACCGGCTTATGATCGAGATATCGAAAAAGCGGCAGGTTACCGAATCCTGCGAAATCAATTTTATTCACCATTCCGGGAAAGTTCTTTTTAAGATATTCGATTGCGTCAAGACTGATATAATTTTTGAAAGTAAAAATTCCTGTTGGAGGAGATGGCATTTTCATAAACTGGCTCATGGCCAGAAAAGTTGATTCTTCTGTCAGATCTACTGCTTGTACCAGTCCGGGATCAAATCCGATGTTATTCATTTGCAGTGCGGTCTTATATCCCTGCAATCTTAGCTGACTTACAGCCATACACTCAGGCCCCATAAGATGGCCAATCCGCTGATGCCCCTGGTTAATTAAATATTCAGTTGCCTTAAGGGCCCCGCCTTCATTGTCAGCTGTTACATAATCAAAGGAATCATCTTTGGGAGGGCGTGCAAAAAAAACAACAGGGATACCAATGTTTTTCAGGTTTAGAAATGGTGACATATCCTGTGTCTTCTTTGTGATAACCACAATTAATCCGTCCACTCTGTTTCGTTTCATCAAATCGACAATTCTCTCTTCATTGGCCGGATCTTCATGCGATTGCGAAATAATCACATTGTATTTTTCTTTTGCAGCTATTTTCTCTGCACCATTTATTGCCAATACAAAGAATTGATCAAGCATATCGGGGATAATCAGTCCGAGTGTAAACGTTTTACTGAGTTTGAAGTGCCGGGCCGCTTCGTTCGGAATATAATTCCAGTCATCTGCAAGCTGTTTAACTCTGTCTTTGGTGGGAGTACTTATCGAAAGATCGTTATTGAGAGCTTTTGAGACGGTAGAGACGGACATATTGAGTTTCAGTGCAATGTCTTTGATTGTAACGCCTTTTTTCATGAAGCAGATCTTTTCAGAATTGACCTTTACAAATTAATGAAAAAATCATGATACTAAACAATTTCAATCGTTGTAGTGGCTCTTTCTTTCCTTGCAGGCCTGAGATATGCAATTAGAATACTTAAATAATAATACATTTAATCAGGATTTGCTGTTAGATGGACTAATTTGCTTATACAAGATTTGAAAACTGGTTCAGGCATGGGGAAAATTAATTGCCTTGGTGCACGTCGGAAATTGTAGCTTGTTTTCAGTGATTTTCTGTTTTTCCTTTTTGTATTGTTCATTGGAGGTTGCGAATTATATATCCAGTGAACTTCTACGTTATTTGATGGCACCCGGCGTTCGGCTTTTTAGACTGGTTTTTCTATTTAAAACTGTTTAATAATCCGGCAGTGTGATATAAAATCATTTTTGTAAAACCAAAGCTTGCTATATGCTACACACACTACTTAATGCCATTCGTGGCAACATCCTTATTAAATCCATTCGTGGTAACATCCTCAGGCAAATTGGGTGTTTTCTTTTTATTTCAATTTGCCTTCCCCTGGTACTTAATGCAAAATCTCCTGCGCTTACAGTTTCAGGAAAAGTCACAGACGATAAAAAAAACCCGCTCCCTGGGGTGAGTGTTGTGCTAAAAGGAACAACTAAGGGAACTTCTACTGATGCAGATGGCTGGTTTAAGCTTGCCGATGTTCCTGAAAACGGCGTACTGGTATTCAGCTATACCGGTTTTGAGGCCAAAGAAATTTCGGTAAATGGAAAAGGCACCATTGACATTACGCTGACTGAAATTGTTTCTTCTTTGAATGAAGTAGTAGTAACCGGTTATGGTACTGCTAAGAAAAAAGATCTGACAGGAGCTATCGCACAAGTAAAAGCCACCCGGTTTGAAAATGAAAACCCAAGATCAGTACAAGACATGTTGCGGGGCAATGCTGCCGGATTAGATGTAAGTTATGACCCGAGTACCAAAGGCCAGGGCGGAACCCTGCAGATCAGAGGCAAGGGTACCCTAACGGCCAGCTCGCAACCTTTGATAGTGTTGGATGGGGTAATTTATCCTGGAACAATGGCCGACATTAATCCCAATGATATTGCTACCATCGACATCTTAAAAGACGCCAGTTCGGCTGCTGTATTCGGAGCCAGATCTGCCAACGGCGTGGTACTGATTTCAACTAAAAAAGGAAAACCAGGTAAACCGGTAATATCGTTGAACAGTAATTTTGGCATGAACAAACTGGTAAATCAACCTCATTTATTAAATGCAGAGGAATTCTTACAATTTCGTTCAGCCGCGATGTGGGCTAAGGCCAGTTTTGATTCTATCACTAAACCAGGTATCCAGTATATTTATACTGACCCTACTAAATTGCCACCAAATTTTACAGTGGCCCAGTGGTTAGCCCTGGATGGATCTTCCGCTCTTAATCCTACGGATGTTTGGTTTCAACGTAATTTGTTTAAACCGATTGAATTGACCAATTACAAAGCCGGAAATTCTCTTGACTGGGAACAATTGATCTATAATGACAATGCTGTACAACACGATCATACAATAAGTATTGCACAAAGAAGAGAAGATTTTAATTATTATTTTTCACTGGGTTATTTAACCAATGAAGGGTTAACGGTTGGTGATGAATATAAAACGTTTCGTACCCGTCTTAATTTAGAAGCAAAAGCCGCTAAATATTTCACGATAGGGTTCAATTTCCTATACTCTAACAGAGATGAAAGTACTGTACCTGTCAGGTTTGGTGATATTGCTGCTACTACTCCGTGGGGCTCCTTTTATGCTGCTGACGGAGTAACCGTAAGACAAAGCCCCAATGATGATCCGGGGTCCAACACCCACCCATTTTTAGACCAGGCATTTACAAAGCGTTTGTATAAATACGATGATTTTTTTGCCAGTATCTATGCAAAAGGAGATTTGCCTTTTGGCTTTTCCTACCAGGTTAGCTTTTCTCCACGGTATGATGTGTTACGTGAATACCAGCATCTGTCTTCAAAAAAACCAGATATTATAGCGAGAAAAGGTGTTGTAAACAGGAGAAACCAGGTTGTTTATTCATGGCAATGGGATAATATCTTACGCTGGAATAAAACATTTGGCAAACATGCTATAGAAGCTACATTGCTCGTTAACGCAGAAAAATTCCAATCGTGGAATACCACTATCCAGGCAGAGAATTTTCTGCCCAGCGATGCCTTAGGTTACAATGGCATTCAATTCGCTACCCTGCCTCCTACAGTTAACAGTGATGACCAATATGAAACAGGTGATGCCCTGATGGGTCGGGTTACTTATAATTACAACCAACGTTATTTTTTAACGGCAACTGTCCGCAGAGATGGTTACTCGGCATTTGGGATACAAAACCCCAGAGCTACTTTCCCTTCACTGGGAGTTGCGTGGGCACTTAGTGAGGAAAAGTTCATGAATGGAACTTCAAAATGGCTGGATTATGCCAAGCTTAGAATTTCGTACGGCGAAAACGGCAACAGGCAAATTGGTCGTTATGCTGCCTTGTCTAATTTGAATGCGGGCACTTATGAATTTATAACTTCAGGCGGAACCCGCTATAACACCTCCTATGTGGCCGGAAGTAACTTATCAAACCCTAATCTGAAATGGGAAAGAAACAGTTCCATAAATTTTGGTTTGGACTATTCTATTTTTAAGGGTAAAGTAAGTGGTTCATTTGATGTTTATAGCCGGACCACCAAAGATTTGCTGGTTAACCGCTCATTGCCTTCCGTTAGCGGATTTACCAGTATATTGACAAATCTCGGTGAGGTGCAAAACAACGGATTTGAATTAACTGTGAATACCCTAAACATGCAGAAAAGGAATTTTTCATGGAATACTACTTTTGGATTTTGGACAAACAAAAACAAAATTATTCATTTATACGGACCCACTCCTGATTTCGATCCTCTGACAGGAAAGGAAATTGGTCGTTCAGAAAAAGATGATATAATTAATAACTGGTATATTGGAAAATCCATTTCTGTTATTTACGATTATCCTATGCAGGGAGTTTGGCAAACTGCAGATAAGGCGCTGGCCACAGCTTATGGATTTCAACCCGGTGATATGCGCCTGGTTGATGGAAATGGAGATGGCAAGTACTCAATTGCTGATAAAAAATTTATGGGTGATTTAGCTCCTAAATATTCATGGAACCTGAGAAACGAATTTAAGATTTATAAAAATTTCGATTTCTCTTTTACCCTATACGCCAGGATGGGCCAGCTGAGCACTTTTAATGAAGCCACCAATGGAGCCAGGAACAACAGTAATAATATTTTCTATGATCGGGTGAACTTTTATGAAGTGCCCTACTGGACTCCTTACAACCCTACTAATGAATATGGCAAACTCGGTTCCAGCAGGGGAGGCGGTATTACCTGGAACAATTTTAAAAAATCTTCCTTTGTCAGGTTAAGTAATATTAGTCTTGCCTATACTATTCCAGCAGAAATTACCCAAAAATGGAAAATAGGTTCTTTGAAATTTTATGCCAATGTGGTAAATGCAGCCGTATTTACAAAATGGAATTACTTCGATCCTGAATATCATGGGGCCGATGGTCTTCAGAACATCACTCCAACTCCAAGGACGTATAATTTTGGATTAAACCTGGCATTATAAGATAACCGTTAAATTATTAATACATGAAAAAGTTATATAAATTACTTAGTCTCTCAGCCATCATCGTTATTGGCATGATGGTTTTGAATAGTTGTAAAAAAGATTGGTTAACTCCAAAGCCACTGTCTATCTTTTCTGCAGAATATACGTTTGTAGATGCTGTTGGATTTAATGCGGCCTTAAATGGTTGTGCAAGAAATCTCCGCGACGAATGGTATGGTGATGGTGCGCCGATCATCACTGAAACTATCTTTTCGGAAGTAGCCGTCGAAGGAACAGATGATAAAACGGGCCCTGCTCAAAATTTAGATGTGCTGATTAAGCCGGATGCCAATTTGAACAGTACGGACGCTAATAGAATTGGCTGGTACTGGACCCAGGAATGGATAGGTGTTCGTTTAGCCAATACCATTATTTCCCGGCTTCCGGCAGCAACGGCTATTCCTGAAGCAACTAAAAACATTATTAAGGGCAAAGCCTATTTTTACAGAGCGTATGATTATTATCGTTTAACTAATCAGTTTGGTGATGTTCCTTGTCCTTTAAAAGAATTGAGCAGTGTAAAAACAGATTATGCAACCGTAAAAAGAGAAGTGATTTTGCAGCGAATGAAACAAGACCTTGACAGCGCTGTTATTTGGGTGCCCTGGACAGCCGATAGAGGAGATGTAAACAAGGGAGCCATCTATCATTTACTTGCAAAAATAGATCTTGCATTGGGCCTGTTTGATGATGCGATTGCTGCTGCCAGCGCCGTGATTAATAACGGTACTTATAAATTAATGACTGCCAGGTTTGGGGTGGATGCAGGTATCGCCAGCAAAAATGTTGTCTGGGATTTACACCGTCCAATTAATAAAGCTGCAGCGGCCAATACTGAAGTTTTATTCTTAGTTACCGATTTCTTAGGAAATCCAGGCGGCTATTATCAGGACCGTACAGCTACTAATCCCGGAACAGGTGGTATTCAATCTATGCGCCAGGCAGCCCCCGGTATATCTATTGCAGGTATTCGAACACCAAATGGCGGTACAGGTATATCGCCTCTTGCCAATATTGAGATTGATAATATGCAGATGTATGGCCGTGGCATTGGTCGTTGCCGTTCCACTTCTTACCATTATAATGAAATATGGGATGATGTAAATGATCTCAGGCATGATTCAACATCGGGTAACTGGATGTATATGGAAAACCTGCGATATAGTAACCCAGGTTTGAAAACCAGTACGCCTCCTGATCCATATTATGGTCAAAGATTGCGTTTGTATAGTGCAACAGGAACACTTTTATGCTCAGATACTTTACGTCAATGGTATCCGTGGCCACATTATAAAATATATATACCCGATGT
This sequence comes from Chitinophagaceae bacterium, assembly GCA_025450235.1. Classification (GTDB taxonomy): domain Bacteria; phylum Bacteroidota; class Bacteroidia; order Chitinophagales; family Chitinophagaceae; genus VBAT01. The sequence continues at coordinate 6,112 of JANWHX010000250.1, forward strand.
TGAAAACACGCCGATGAGGGGTGGTCATACAGAATGGTATGTGGCCCGGCTGGCTGAAACTTTTTTGATCCGTGCGGAAGCCTATGTTTGGAAAGGAGATATGGTCAATGCTGCCGCTGATGTAAATAAAGTAAGACAAAGAGCCGGCTGTGCTCCTTATACAGCAGCCAATATGAGTATCGGTACTATCTTAGACGAAAGAGCCAGGGAGTTATATTATGAAGAAGGCCGGAAAACAGAGTTGACCAGGATCGCTTATCTATTTGCAAAAACCGGTAAACCTTATAACGGCAAAACCTATACACTGGCGAATTTTTCTACTTCGAATTTCATGGTTGATAGAATTTTGGAGAAGAATGTCTTTTATGCAAAGAATTTTGTCACTATTCACCAGGATGTATTTAGAATCAGTCAATATCATGTATTATGGCCCATTCCGCAATCTGCCATTTCCGCTAATTCAGACGGACGTATCAATCAAAACAAAGGATACTCCGGCGCAGATCTGAATGTTCCTCCATTGGATGTAATACCTGAGGGCTAGTTTTCTTAGTGTCGGGCACGCAGTTAAAGTATTCATTGCTCTTAAATGTATAGTTTCATTTAAGGTGGTGACTGCTTTATAACGCAGCCATGAATTTAGTTTGAAGCAAATCAGAGATTGACCCAGGGACCATTTTCATGCAGCCCTTGTAGAAAAACCCTGTATGCTGGTGTGGATTCAGTTGGGTATTCGTAGCACCACTGGGCTGAACGGCAACAATATTAAACGAGGGAAAGTTACCCGGATGGTGGTACCTGATATGCAGGCAAACTATTGCACGACTACCCCTGGAAATGGCAACTAAAACCAGCAAGAAATAATCATCCAATAAGTTTTATGAAAATAGTTACTTCGAAGGCAATTGTTTTTTGCCTGTTTTTACAACTCCCGGTTTATAGCCCTATAAATGCCCAGGGCAAAGTGAATTGGAAAAAAGTCAACGTCCTTGTTTATACAAAAAACGGGAAAGGCTATGTACATGATAATATACCCAGCGCAATAAGTTGCATTCAGAAATTAGGTAAACAATATGGATTCAAAGTGGATACATCCGCGAACTCTTCTGTAATGACAGAAGAAAACCTTAAGCAATATACCCTGCTTGTATTCCCGAGCACCAACAACGATGTATTTGATACAGATCAACAAAGACTGGCTTTCAGACGGTATATTGAAGCAGGGGGCGGATTTGTAGGAATCCATTCTGTGACCGGAACAGAACGGAACTGGAAATGGTTTAAGACAATGCTTGGCGGAACCTTTTCCTGGCATCCAAAATTTCAAAAATTCACCGTGAGGGTGATTGATCCGTCACATCCCTCTGTCCAGGGGCTACCCAAGGTGTGGGAGAAGGAAGATGAATGTTATTTTGCAAAGGAGCTGTACCCCGGCATTAAAACGATAATGGCGCATGATATTACTACCCTGAATACGTCGGATACAGCGCAAAAGAACCTCATTATTAAAAATGCGGGTAATTTTTCTGAATTGTATCCTGCTGTCTGGACACACGATTTTGATGGCGGGCACACATGGTGCACTGTTTTGGGTCACGATAAACGAGATTATGCTGACCCGGTGTTTGTAAAACACATATTTCAGGGTATTAGCTATGTCGCGGGCAGTATCAAGAAATTGGATTACCGTAGAGCATACGCCGATTCCAGGGACAGCCCGGTACGCTATTAGACAGGCCAGAAAGGTTAAGTTTGACGGTATTAAACCTCCGGTAAGGATCTTAGGGTATCCGAAAGAGTTTCTTTGTGTTGGTTGTAGCTATTTCGGCTATTTCTTCGCCGGTGCTGCCGGTGATTTCTGCCAGCTTTTTCACAACATAGCTAATATATGCCGGTTCATTTCTTTTCCCCCGAAAAGGGACAGGTGCCAGGTAAGGCGCATCGGTTTCCAATATTACATGCTGCATGCTAATATCCTTCAATACTGAGTCCAGGCCCGCATTCTTGAAGGTTAATACACCACCAATACCTAAATAGAAGCCGAGTTCAGTTATTTGTTTTGCCTGTTGAAGATTCCCTGAAAAGCAATGGAACACGCCCTTTAGTCTTCCTTTTTGGTTTTTCCTTACGACATCTATGCATTCATCGATCGAATTGCGGGAATGAATGACTATGGGCAGATCATATTGCAATCCCCACCCGATCTGGCGCTGAAAAGAATCATACTGTTGGTGCTTATAGGTCAGATCCCAATAGAAATCGAGGCCAGTTTCACCTATTGCTATAAATTTTTTTTCAGCGAGAAATTTCTCCACCACGTTTAATTCTGTATCGTAGTTTCCCAGAACAGAACAAGGATGCAGCCCCATCATGCTCCTGCATTTTGAAGGAAACTGCGCTTCTATCGCTAGCATATTCTCATGTGTTGACGAATCAATAGCGGGCATCAATATGCTTATAATCCCCGCTTTATCAGCCCGTTCCATTAACGAGGGTCGATCATTGTCGAAGTCTGCCAGGTAGATATGGGAATGTGAATCAATAAGTGTCATAGTGAAAATTATAAACTGCGGAAAACAGCACAAAGCCGCAAAGTTCCGATTATCAGCTACTTGAAATTTGTTTGGATTAATTAAAAAATATTATACCTTTAAGCCAGTTTTCATAGGGTACGGATTAAAAACGGGCCAGGGTTTCTACCCAGGCCCTAACTTTTTAAGGTGAGTACCAAATATTTACCTCTGACATTATAATTCAATGTTTTCTTCTTTGTTTTTATTGTGAACGTGATTGTTTAATAATCGTTCAAACCTGAATCCCTTAGCAGCAAAAAAATCCAATGTTCGCGGCAAACAGTATTGAAGTAATGGAAATGCTTTAGTGCTATCATGAAATACAACAATAGAACCGCTCTTTGCATTCAATATTACATTTTGCAAGCAACGCTCTTTCGTAAGGCTCTCATCAAAATCTCCGCTTAATACATCCCACATAATGACCTTCGCTGAATTATCTTTTAAAACAGATGGTATGTTCCTGGCCTGGGATGATCTTATCCGTCCATACGGCGGCCGAAACAAAGAAGAATTAATACAGTTTGATGCTTCAACGACATCTTTTAGATAATCGGCGTCTGCAGTTTTCCATCCGTTCAAATGATTGTACGTATGATTGCCGATTGTGTGTCCTTCTTCCAGGATCCTGTTGTAAAGAAAGGGTAAGGCTGAAACATTCTTTCCAATACAGAAAAAACTGGCTTTCGCATTATGCTTTTTCAATTCATCTAAGACAAAAGGAGTGGCTTGTTCATTTGGCCCATCATCGAAAGTCAGATAGATCAGTTTTTCTTTCGTCTTTATATCCCAGGTATATGATGGATAAATTTTTTTCAACCACCAGGGTGTCTTGACAAAGTATTTCATAAATATGCAAGGTACTAGATAAGAAACAAGGGACAAGGTGTAAGGTAGAAGGTTTAAGATAGAAGGTTCAAGGTTTAAGGTTCAAGGTTGCACCGGGCAAATAGCTCGTCGGTCTTTTCATCTCGTGCCTTGAGGCCTGAACCTTGTGCCTTACTCCTTTATCTTTGCAATGTATGAGTAAAAAAGTAAGAGTTCGTTTTGCACCGAGTCCTACAGGGGGTTTACATATCGGTGGCGTAAGAACTGTCTTATATAATTATTTATTCGCAAAAAAACATGGGGGTGAGTTTATTGTTCGCATTGAGGACACGGATCAAACCCGCTACGTGGAAGGGGCAGAAGAATATATCTTCAACTGCCTTAGCTGGTCAGGACTTGAGCCCGATGAAAGTCCCATACATGGCGGCC
>JANWHX010000251.1 GCA_025450235.1 Chitinophagaceae bacterium
TCTATCTCGGAAATAATATTTTCCCTAAAGGAATGAAACTACAGGAGAACAGTGAAGACGGATATTCACAGCAAATCCTGCAGTCACAATATCAACCGATGCGCAGCAAGGGCGCAGCGGTCTATTTTATTCCGGGAAATTATGACTGGGACAGATCGGGTAAGGACGGGTTGGGGAAGATTAAGAAACAATGGGCCTACATACAGGGGCAAAATGACCCTTTGCTTCAATTTGTTCCTGCCAATGCCTGTCCTGACCCGGTCGAAATAAATGTGTCTGATGAACTCGCCATCATCGCCTTTGATTCAGAATGGTGGCTATTTCCGTTTAGCAATTTTAACCCTAACGGAAATTGTGATTGTACCAGCAAAGATGAAATCCTTGCCAGGCTGGAAGAGCTGTTTTATAAGAACAGGTTTAAGGTTATTTTACTTGCATCCCATCATCCATTTCAATCGTATGGAGTGCACGGTGGGAGATTTACGCTGAAAGATCACATCTTTCCTCTGACAGCAATCAATAAGAGCTTATATCTGCCGTTGCCTGTTGTTGGCTCGCTTTACCCGATCATGCGCAAGTCATTTACCGGGCCCGAAGATCTTCACCATCCGCTTTATAAAGAAATGATCAGGAAAATTGATAATGTTTTTGACAGTTTTCCAAATCTCATCCACGTAGCAGGACATGAACGGGGCCTGCAATTAATAAAAACTGAACAGTTGCAGGTCGTCAGTGGAAGTGGCTCAAGATCAAAGAGCGCAATACAGAAAAAGAATTCTTTGTTTGCAAAGGCCGCACCTGGATATGTGATAGTTGATGTGCTGAAAACAAACGACACAAGATTTACTTATTATACTTTTAAAGACGGTGACACTAAAGTTGCCTTTACTTATACGCAGTCGTTTAAAGATGTAAAAGTACAGGAGGAATTAGCCTACGCCGCTTTAAAGGCGGATAGTATTGAGGTCAGTGCATATGCCCCGTATGATAAAGTAAGTGGCCTTCACCGCGTTTTTTTGGGGGAAAATTTTCGTAAGGAATGGGCGATGCCCGCGAAACTGCCGATAATCAGAATATCGGAGATCAGGGGCGGACTCACCCCATATAAGCGGGGGGGTGGTCACCAGACTGTGTCGTTGCGGCTCAAAGATAAAAACGGAAAAGAGTGGGTATTAAGAAGTATAGAAAAATATCCGGAGGTCTTATTGCCCGAACAAGTCAGGGAAACTTTCGCAAAAGATGTAATTCGTGATGCAATGACTTCGCAACATCCTTACGGCGCCCTTGCGGTGCCTGTGCTTGCCGACGCAGTCAATGTACCACATGCCAATCCTGTTATTGGTTATGTCGCACCCGACAAACAACTTGGTATTTATCAAAAAATATTTGCAAACAGGCTTTGCCTTTTTGAAGAAAGGGAACCTTCAGAAAATACCGACAATAGTGCTACGATGATAAAGGAGTTGAATGAAGACAATGACAACAGTGTTGACAGCACTGCTTTTCTTCGGGCAAGATTGTTGGATCTGTATCTCGGGGACTGGGACCGGCACCAGGACCAATGGCGCTGGTATGATGAAAGAAAAGGAAGCTCAAAAAGATATTTGGCCATTCCCCGTGACCGTGACCAGGCATTTTACAGGAACCAGGGTTTCCTGCCACGCGTCGCAACAGCAAAGGCTTTTGCGCCGTTCTTGAGAGGATTTAGATCGGATATAAAAAAAAGCAACGAGTTCTTTATTGTTGGACAAGACCTTGACAACCGTTTTCTGAACCAACTGGATCACGAACAGTGGATGAAGGTAACGAATGAGTTCACTGCTGCGTTGACGGATGATGTGCTCGAAGCATCATTAAGAAAACTGCCTGCGCCATCCTATAACGTAAGACACGATGACCTGCTCAAGAGGATGAAAAACAGGAGAGACAACCTGGCTGCCGCCTCAGAGAAATATTATTATTTTTTGAATAAAATAGTTGACATCAGGGTGTCGGATAAAAATGAAGTGGTAGAATTGTTGGATGGACCGGATGGGAATCTTTTATTGGTGATCCATAAATTGTCAAAAGAAGGAAAGATCAGGGACCAGCTTTATTCCAAGACCTTTTCAAAGTCTGTTACAAAAGAAATAAGGATTTTTACCGGCAAAGGTGATGATAGCGTTATCATCAATACACGTCAATCTTCCATCAAACTGAGGATCGTCGGTGGTGACGGAAAAAAACATTATAATGTCATTAACTCTGGAAAGAAGGTTCATGTTTATGAAAAAAAATCCAATGCTTCATTCACCGGGACGACGCGTAAACTGAAGACGCATTTGTCGGATGACAGCACTAACACTGCCATTTTGCCTACCAGGCGATATAATACGACCCTGACACACTTAACGGGGGGGCTAAATCCCGATGATGGATTACTGTTAGGTGTGAGTATACGAAATATCCGCCAGGGATTTCGGAAACTTCCGTTTGCAAGCATTCACCAATTTAATATCGTCCATGCTTTTTCAACCAAAGCCTATCGTATCAGTTATAAAGGAGAATGGCCCGGCAACCATGGGAAACCAGATTTCTTGTTGAATGCTGTTGCCAAGGCGCCGACAAATACGCAAAACTTCTTCGGCCGGGGCAACGAAACAGAATTTAATAAAACGGGTGATTATAAACAATACTACAGAACCCGTTTCACCATTTACCAGGTTGAGCCGGCATTCAGATGGAGAGGAAATACCGGTTCATCTTTTAGTATGGGCCCTTCCTTGCAGTTTTATCGTTTCGACTCCACTGACAATGAAGGCCGGTTTATTACCAATCCGGACCTGATCGGCTCCTATGATAGCAGCACGATCGGTCAGAATAAGAGACATCTCGGCCTCGTCTTAAATTTTACAAGGGATAAAAAGAATAAACCGGTACTGCCAACCTGGGGTACATATATCAACATTCGGGTGCAGGGTTATATGGGTTTAAATACTTATTCAAAATCCTTTGTTCAGATCATTCCTGAATTCGTTCTGTACAAATCACTGAATGATGCCAGGACGATTATTCTTGCCGAGCGGTTTGGAGGCGGCGTTTCATTCGGGAATACTACGTTTTATCAATCCCTTTATGTCGGCGGCCACGAAAACCTCTATGGCTATCGTCAATATCGTTTTGCAGGGCAACATTCATTTTATAACAACCTCGAATTAAGAATAAAACTTACCGATTTTGCCAGTTATATTCTGCCGGGCCAGTTTGGTATTACGGGCTTTTTCGATATAGGCCGGGTGTGGGAAAAAAATGATAACTCCAGTCAATGGCATCAAGGAATCGGCGGAGGAATTTACTTTGCACCGGCACAATTAGTAGTTTTGCAACTGATAGCCGCCTATTCCGAAGAAGGCTGGTATCCCAATTTTAGCATGGGATTCCGGTTTTGACCAAACATTCAAGAACTAAGATTGTTGCACTTCAGTACATTGTGAGATCTTCGGAATTTTAACCTCTATCAGAATCTTATATGCAAAACAAAATACTCGCACTTCCGGATATACAGGATCCCACCATTCCAAAACCGGCGATTTCCCTATCGTTCAAGCCATTCCTCGATTATATAAGAGAGCGATTGCATGACACAGACACCATCAAGAAAGAGATTTATCAACTCATTCTTCACAGGTTTTCGAAGTACCCGGAACTGGAAGAAGAAATGAGCGTAAAAGATACTGGAAAATATAAAGACCTGCTTGATCTCTTATATATTTCCCTGTCGACCGTTGTAGAAGATGAAAAGAACGTTTTGTGGGGTCTTTCGACTCCTGTCACACCCGTGATATTTTATGGGTCCGATCCGCTTTATAGTTTAATGTATGAGGCGGCTCAAAACCAGGTCGATCCGGAAATCTTTGCCAATCCCCCCGAATTTAACCGGCAAAAATGCGAAATGATCTATTCCTACCTGCTGGATAAGTTCTATAATTTGAACTTAAACAAAAGGGATGAAATGGTTCACCAGGTGTTTGACAAGAAAACGTCGCTGCTCAAGTACTACCGCGTTAACGTGGATACGAGGTTTGTTAACGTAACCTCCGAAAGACCCTTACCAGAACTCACTCCCGGGAATTCACAATTCAATCTGAGTGAGGAAGCAGGGCTGGAAACATTGGTCAAGTTGCTGCCTTTAAGCATGTTTCATTTCACGGGATTTTCAATCCTTACGATCACCGAAGTCACTACAGAGTATGCGGTCGAAAAAATAAAAGATATCCTGGTAAACGATCATGGCAAAGCCGATGAAGTAAGTTATGAACCGGTGGTTCAATCATTAAAGTCAATTGCCGGCTCGAATGAATTGGAATTTGGGTTATTGCCTTTGTTCAGGGTAAATAACAAACTGGTCGAAGATATTGATGCATACTGTCACAGCATTATTTTTTCTCTCGGGAAAAAGGAGGGGGTGACGAAGAATTTCTTTCTTCAACTCGTGGAGAAATTTATCGCTCATCCAAAACTTATTTTTTTCAAGGACCTGGATACTTGCGGGCCCTCACAGCAACAAGTGGGCGATCTATTGAAATCGGCCGGTCTAAAATCATATGCGCTTATGCCGGTTTATTATAACAACAAACTGTCCGGAGCATTTGAAATATACACCCGCCAAAAAGGACTGCTTGATGAAAGGACGCTTACGAGGATTGAACCCGCCATGCCGTTGATTGCGCAATTGTTGCAAAACAGCCTGGATGCGTTTGAAACTAAGATCAATGATACGATCCGTGATAAGTTTACTTCGTTGCAACCCTCCGTGCAATGGAAGTTCAATGAAGCAGCCTGGAATTACATATATCGTTCAAGACTGGAAGGCAAACCGGCGGAGGTAAATAAAATTGAATTCAAGCAAGTTTATCCATTGTATGGAGCTGTTGATATGCGCAACTCAACCATTGAACGAAATAAAGCGGTTCTCGATGACCTTCAATACCAATTCACCGTTTTGCAGGAAGTCTTCACCGTGCTCAAGGAGAAAAGTGGATTTGCTTTGACAGAAGAATTTATTTTTAAATGTACGAAATGGCAAAATGTATTCAGGGGAGTCTTTACAACAAACGATGAGATAAAGGTGAATCAATTCCTGAATGAAGAAGCGCATCCATTTCTCCGGCATTTCCGGGAAACCAATCCTGCGGTGTCGGCAGCGATTAACAGTTATTTTGAAGCGATCGAACAGGGAAAGGGGACGGCCTGGAAACACCGGCGGCAATTAGAAGATTCTATGCAGACCATCAACAATGCAGTGAATAATTACCTTGACCTGATGAACGCAGAATTGCAAAGAGCCTATCCCTGTTATTTTGAAAAATTCAGAACTGACGGCGTGGAATATGACATTTATATCGGCCAGTCCATTTCCCCGGAAAAACCATTTGACATTGTTTATTTAAAGAATCTCCGGCTCTGGCAACTTACCTCCATGGCGGCCATTGCAAAGCTTTCTCATTCCCTGTTACCCCAGTTGAAAGTGCAGCTCGAGACCACACAACTGATTTTTATTTATTCAAGCACGATTGACATTAGCTTTCGTAACGATGAAAGGAAGTTTGACGTGGAGGGGGGATACAACATCCGGTATCATATCATCAAGAAGAGAATTGATAAGGTAACTATAAAGAACACCCGTGAACGGTTAACACAACCGGGAAAAATTGCACTGATCTATTTCAACCAGAAAGATGCAGAGGAATACATTGCTTACATTCACCATCTCCAGGAAAAGAAAATACTAAGAGATGATATGGAATACCTGGAACTCGACGAATTACAGGGTGTAAATGGTTTGAAAGCCCTGCGGGTAGGTGTGGATTTTGATAATGCGACCCACTTACAAAGTGCCTCTTTGTCGCAGAAGGCGTCCGTCAGTCAATAATATTTTTTCTGCCTTGGTAAGAAAAGCTAAATTTAGCTACCTAATACTTTTCTATGGAGGACAAAAACATCCGCGGAGAAACCGGTCATCGTCTTCATGTGGACCGGAGAAATTTCCTGAAAAAATCAACGGCTCTTGCCGCTTTGGCTGCAGTTTCGCCCGCCATTGTCAAAGCAGGTGAGAATGACGAAAAGATTGCCGGCTTTTTTGAAAAGATTCCACTAAAGATCGAAGTGAACGGAGTGGCTCATAGTCTCAATGTCGAGCCAAGAGTTACCTTACTTGATTTCCTGCGCGAGCAGTTACATCTTACGGGTACAAAGAAAGGTTGCGACCATGGTCAATGTGGCGCCTGCACCGTACATGTAGATGGTAAACGTGTTAACTCCTGCCTTTCATTAGCTGTAATGAATGAAGGCAGGAAGATCACCACGATTGAGGGAATAGCAAATGGTGATAAACTTCACCCGATGCAGGAGGCTTTTATCGAACATGACGGTTTCCAATGTGGTTATTGCA
>JANWHX010000252.1 GCA_025450235.1 Chitinophagaceae bacterium
CTGCGACCCGGGGAAAAAAATAAGCGATAAAAGCAGCTCCGGGTTCGATTTCTCCTGTGCGTATATGCGAATTTTTGTTAATCGTGTAATGATACCCAATACGGAACTGGATCTTCTGTCCAGGTAAAAGGGATTGCTGGTCTATCGACGCATTCGTAGCATTGACCCTCATGCGTGAAGCTGGAACAACCGCATTGTTTATCCATAAGGAATCAATGATCATTCCGTCGGTCAGGTCATCGGGGGATACTTGTGACTGCCTTGGCGAGCCCTTTTTATAAATATTGGGATATAGCTTGAAGAAGATTTGTCGTAAAGTATCAGGGCTATTGTTGATGTAAATGATAGAAACAACGCCTTTCAGTAACCTTGTGGCAGGATCAAAATCTATATTCAGATCATAGTTGGCCGTGTTTTGCCAGTAATTCTTACCGGGCTTACCAGTAATGGATCGGGTGCCTTTATCATAAGTAGCCTGGATGTTTCTCGGCGTGGGAAGTAATTTTTGTGCATTTGCAGGAATGCTGACAGCAAGAATTAAAGCAAATAAAATGTAATGCATAGGATTGTGATGTAAAACGCAATTTAAGTATAAATGATTTAAATAAACCTATAAGGTTTATGAAAGCTGCTCAAATTTGCCGAGAAAGCAACACAAAACCTTATAGGTTTAATAGCAGCGATGTATCCTGACAGAACATACAGGGTTTGGTTGTGAAAAAAACGAATAACGGGCGTGATAAAACCATACCAGTTTACCAAGTCGATCTTACTTTTAAATATGTCTAATTACCATATCCCGCTTTTTCCTGGTGAAAGATATCATATACTAAGCAGAGCTGTAGGCGATGAAATATTATTTCGCCGGGAAACAAATTATTTGTTTTTTCTTTCCCGCTATTACAAGTATATATCACATATTGCTGATACCTACTGCTACTCTCTTCTTCCCAATCATTTTCATTTTCTTATTAGAATAAAGGATGAGATGACGATTGCTAGTTATTATGAACAATTGAAACGAAAACCATTTTTTGTGGAAAATGCACCAGCTTTCATTATGCAACAGTTCTCCAATTTGTTAAATAGCTATACTAAAGCCTATAACAGAATGTACAACAGAAAAGGAAGTCTGTTTATAGATTATTTGCGGCGGGTCGAAATAACAAGCGATAGCCAATTCGGAGCTACCGTATTTTATATTCATAAAAATTCCGTTCATCATGGTTATTGTGAAAAAATGGAGCAATGGAAATGGTCCTCATTTAACGCATTACTTTCTGATGAACCCACAAAATTATTACGGCAGGAGTTATTGGATGGGTTCGGCGGCCGGGAGGGATTTATTCAATATCATAACCAGCCTGTTTATTTGAAAGAGGCTGCTGAGCTTGAATAAATAAAACCTATAAGTTTTATCACGATTAGCCCCATTGAAAGACTCTCCGTGAAAACCTATAAGGTTTAACAAGTTTAGCCCCATTGAAAGACTCCGTGTTAAAACCTTATAGTTTTATACCATAATTGTATCTAAAAAGCCTTCTTACCCGCCGGCGTCTGGTTATTCCTTTTATCAGCATCCACGAAAATTCCGCCAACCAATGAAACCGATTCAATTGTTTTCTTTGTAGGAATTGATACCGAAGCCTGCCCGGCATCTTTTTCCCAAATGGAAGGAGACACATGTTTGGTTTCGCTGGTACCATCTGTATATTTAATTGTAATATCTGCCGGCGCGAAAATGCCTCCCACATTTTTTATAGAAACAAAATAACCTGAAGAGGATTTTTTGACATCACCTAACTGATAATCTATGTAACCTGTTCCAAAGAACCAGTTATTCCAAAACCAGTTCAGGTTCTTACCGGACACATTATTGAATGTATTAAAGAAATCCCAGGGAAGAGGATGCTTGCCGTTCCACCGGCTCATGTAGGCGTGCAAACATTTCTTAAACATCGCATCTCCTAACAGATCTTTTACGGCCAGGTATCCCAGCGCAGCTTTTCCATATTGATTATTGCCAAGGCCACTGCCTGTCATGGCGTCGCCGGGAGTAATAATAGGGACCTGCTGATGTGAAGATTGATTATTGATCCACCCATTTACGCGAAATTGGCGAAAAAACTCTTCTGCTCTTTCTTTTCCCAGATCCGCAGTACCGATCAATAATTCGAATGTAGTGGCCCATCCTTCATCCATGAAACCATACCTGGTTTCATTAATACCCATATAGAATGGCATATAGGTGTGGGCTATTTCATGTTCGGCAACAAACCTGGAAAAAATAGTGTCTTCATACGTTTCATCGTTGGCCATCATCGGGTATTCCATTCCGGCATAACCCTGGAATACCGTTGTCTTCTCATATGGATAAGGAATGCCCGGCCAGTTATGCGATAACCAATTTAATGAATGTCTCGCATACCGGGCCACATGATGATAATCCGAGGCCGTATCATTATAAGCGGCTTGTGCACTCGCTCTGCGTTTGGTAGCGTCATCAACAACCACGCTGGTACCATCCCAGACAAAATGATCACTGAGACCAAAAGCCATATCAGGAATATTGTTTGCTTTGAATTGCCAGCTATTCATTGCATTCTGTGTAGTTACATTCTTTGCCGCAATATCTTCTTTGGTGACGATCCGGATAGTCTGATCGGAAGTCATCGACTCATTAAACCGTTTTAATATAGCCGGTTGCAATACCTTCTCCGGTTGTTGTAAAGTGCCCGTTCCCCAGACAATACAATTCTTCGGCACGTTGACCGTAACGGTATAGTCATTGAAATCGCTGTAAAACTCATGACTGTCCGTAAAGTTCATCCGGTCCCAGCCATTGTAGTCATCATATACTGCTACCCGCGGATAGAAGTAAGCTAAGAAATAGGTAGTCGAATCAATCATTCCTTCGCGCCCGCTTTGTAGGGATACGTCATAATGCCAATCAAACGAAAGCTGTATAGAATCGTGTGGAAGCAGTGGTTGCGGCAATCGAACATTCACATTGGTGAAGACATTTGGATCATCGCGAAAGGGCGTTGCCTTGCCATTTACAGCAAATTTATCGATGTGCATTCCTGAAGTCAGATAGTCAGGCGATGCCCCGCCATTACGTGGAGCTCCGGGCTTATGAATATTGAGGAATAATTTGATCGAAGGGCTATTTATTGTGTCCGGGCTGTTATTAAAATAAGTGATCGTTTCGCTTCCTCTGATGGTTCGATCCGGCGGAACGGCTGTAATATTAATAGTATAACGGCCACGATTTTGCCAGTAATTCTTTCCCGGTCTGCCATCAGCCGACCGCGTTCCTTTATTGAATGCCTGCCGCACATCACGTGGCATAAAAAGATCCTGCGCTGACGCCGATTGTGCAATAAGAATAATGGCAGCAATAAAAAAAAACTGCTTGTGCATAGTAGTAATTTAAGAAGGCAAGATTAGAATAATTCCTCCGCCCTGAATCGCTCCTTGTGACAGGTGGCAAAGAAGAGTGATAAGGGTGAAAATAGTTTTGCAAATAAGAGTTTTGATAAAAAAACTGCCCCGGTTGAGCGGAGCAGTCATTGGAAACAGAGCAATGGTCTCGAAAAAACAATGCAGCTCTTTAGCGAGCTAGCGATTTATGGAAAATAAGTAAACCGGTTATACGTCAGGCAGAACCCGGCCCGGTTGATGATCCAATAGCCGGCTACTTCCATTAAATAGACATACCATTTCTTTTTTTCATGACCTACAATTTTAAATGCGATGGCCCCCGACATGAATAGGTGATTTATAAATCTTGTCATATGATATCCATCTGTGGTGAACACGAGCCATGTACAACTTCCGGGAAATTTGGCCCCCAAAGCAGGGTCACCGTTCTTGTATTTATTGTACGCCGATTGAACAGGCCACCAATATTGATCATTAAGGTTCGGGAATACTCTTTTTACCCCGCCATACTTATACACCAATGCCTGGTTCACCCCATCAGCTGCCCCGGCAATGAAAACCATGCTACCAGTGACTGCATAATTTGTTATACGCTTCTTTCTCAATTTTTTTAATTCATCAGCAGGGAGTTGCGCACAGCATATAAATACCTTTGCAAGGAATATCCCACACAAAACCACGGATCTCATGATATTGATTTTAGGTTATTAAAAGATGTTGAAATAAAAGGTTTATCACGCTACGGAATGCAACGGCGATATTGGATGATCATCATTTTACAGGATCATTTAACAGCCTCTTGAGGCTAACCTGAATCCAATCCTTATGCTAAGGTTTTGAAAGCCCAAATGCTTTCGGAGATGGATTCATAAGGCGTAGGATTGCAGATTGTCTGAGGAAGATGAAAGGTAATATTAATCCTGACATAAATCCAAGCCGTTTCAAAAAAAAATTTATGAAATAATACATCTGCTGGTGTCAGAACCGCAGAGTAAAATCACGATTACTGTCCGGAGCAATTAAAGAACCGATGATCGCAGTACTGATGCCAGCTCATACGCACTCCCGGTGCTCATACAATAACCTTCTTGAAAACATTGTGCCTTTGTGGATTAAGATCTGAAGAATCAGAAACCCGGTATTTCCCAATCTCCGGTAGTGGCACAGTCTGAAAAATGATGCATTAAACTTCTTAAAGAGAAGCCATCTTTAGATGCACGGAGTTTCAGAATGCGACCATAATCCGTGCAGCCGTGGCTAATTCAAACTAGCCCACTGCTCAATCTCCAGCTTTTTGCGCAATTGATCGTTTTCAGATAACTTCGCCACTCGTTTACATGTCAACTATTTAACTAATCAACTAATCAACTAATCCAAAAAATATGGCATACGATGTAGTTGTGATCGGAAGCGGCCCCGGTGGTTATGTGGCAGCTATCCGTGCGTCACAGTTAGGATTTAAGACAGCGATCATTGAAAAAGAAAGTCTCGGAGGAATTTGTCTCAACTGGGGTTGTATCCCCACCAAGGCACTTTTGAAAAGCGCGCAGGTAAATGAATATATTAAACATGCCAAAGATTTCGGAATAGAAGCCAGCGGAAAACCTGATTTTCCTGCTGTGATAAAAAGAAGCCGTGGTGTTGCAGATAAGATGAGTCGCGGCGTACAGTTCCTGATGAAGAAGAACAAGATTGATGTTGTAATGGGATTTGGAAAAATCTCAGCCAAAGGGAAAGTGGAAGTAACAGGAAATGATGGTAAGAAACAAACAGTGGAAGGAAAAAATATAATTATTGCAACGGGTGCAAGAAGCCGCGAACTACCGTCAATGAAAATTGATGGAAAGAAGGTTATCGGTTACCGGGAAGCAATGAATCTGCCATCACAACCCAAGTCAATAATTGTTGTGGGCAGTGGCGCAATCGGTGTTGAATTTGGTTATTTCTATAATAGTATGGGTACAAAAGTGACGATTGTTGAATTTCTGCCAAGA